>DAORHY010000504.1:0-1041 GCA_035438225.1 Bacteroidia bacterium | reverse complement strand
AGGAATGTAGACTTGTCGTATCGATTAAATTGAATAATCCGGACGTGTTGTCCTTCTTGTAAATTTCATAGTACTCGTTCAGCCAGGGAACATTTTCATTCCAGGCAAGAATCATGCGGTTGTCGCTCGGAGAAAGTGTAAGGTAGACACTGGTCGCCTTCGTAGAACTCCCTTTCAATACAAGTATACTGTTTTGTGTGAAGTACAATTCCACTTTGTATGTCCATTGAAAATTCACCGTGTTGATCAAAGAATCAACGAAGATTGTGTCGTTGAGGTCATTGAAAACAGCTATCTGGCTGAATGCAATACCATCCTGCGAATGATACAATCTGTATTGGTAAGGTGGCGGATCCTGTAGTGTATCCAGATCCGTCGGTTTGCTCCACGCAACGTAGATCGAACCGTTGAGTAAATCTGTGGTGCGCACGTCGGCATTGGTCAGGACAGGCAAATCTTTCTTCAGCGTCACACAGGTTTGTGGTGTTGCGCAGCTTTCTGAACCTCCAGGGTACACCGCCGTGATCAAATAACAATACTGAACACCTGTGGCCAGTCCGGCCCCGTTGTTGTTATCTGTAAATGTAGTATCGTAGAATGATGATTTTGTTCCGATAAGTGAATACCCTGCATGCGCAGGTGCTCCGTTTTCACAGGGGCATTCAATCGTCCCGTTATAGATTCCTACACGCCTGTAAATCCTGTACCCGGTTGCATTGAGGCAGCCGGGAGGACTCCATGTCAACTGGACCACATTTCCATTCGCCAGAGCTGAGGGATTCACCGGAGGTAAACCGATCACCCGAATCATTACGCTCTTCAGGTTGACGAGGCGGGTAGTATCTGTATCCTGTGCTTTAAATTGCGCATAATAGGGTTGCGTGCGTACATTGGAACAATTTGTCGCCCATGAAAAATGAGAAATCACGGTGTCGTTGTTCAGCTGAACTGGCGTTAGTGTAGACGGATTAACAACGGCAAAAGTCCCGCCGCTGCCGGTGAGTATCACATTGTTTCCGTCCGGATCATAGGCTGTAATAT
>DAORHY010000503.1:0-1125 GCA_035438225.1 Bacteroidia bacterium | reverse complement strand
GATACAGAGTGTAGAGATACGGAGAATTCCCTCCGTCTTCGGTATAGGTTACACCTCCATCCTGGCAACCGATACAGCTTGTCGGAATAGCGGTGATAACATCAAAGTGAACAGAGTCCTGGATGGTGAAGTAGATGGAGTCGGTGCAGGTTCCTGCATCCCGGAGAAGAATGTAATAGATCCCCGGGGAAAGATTAAGCAACGTGTCGGCCCCGCTGGTGAGTGTTCTGCTGTGAATATTAGTACCATTGATTTCATAGACATCGATCTGGTTGGGAACAATACCGAATGTGTCAATTACTATCTGGTTTGTGGAAGGAGTGCAGGGATCCGGAATTTGAATATCCGCAAACGGGGTGCAATCGGGAGGGAATGGGAAAGTTATTTCATACAACCCTGATGTTCCGCCATATCCATTTTCCAAAACATAAATGCTGTTGCCGTAAATATCATCATCAACAGGATGCGAGAAATCAGCAACGATCCGTTTTGCATGCAATGTAAAATTCTGTATCAATGAATCGTACTCCAGGTCCAGGTGAACCAGATCCTGTGAAGGATCAACATAAGGTCCGATTGCAGTATCCGGTGTAGTCGTACACCCGCAGGAGTCGTAACCTTGGGTCCAGCTGAGCATGAACCCATCTCCCCGGTAATCCGGATGAAGCAGTCGCTCCCTGTCAAATACCAACCCGAGGGGAGACCGGTGGCCGGTAAATGTACCGATGGTAATGCCAAGGTCGCTTGCATCCAGAACATCTCCTGTAATTGTATCACGGAATTTATCGCAATCCGGACCGTAGTTTTGTATTGGCGCATCCAGAACAGTTCCGGGAGGGAGTGCGGGGAATGTAGGGTCATTGCTCCAGAAGCCTTGTCTCCAGGAACGGCTGTAGTGATTGATCAAAGGATCAGCATTCGGATCGAAAGTTGCAGATTGCTGGGGATTATCGGTATCTCCCATTTTCCAGGGGAAACCATAATGATGACCTTTTTGCAACCAGTTCATTTCTTCGTTGTGGTCCCGGTCCCCGGAATTTTCCACACCGAATAAATGCCCGTCAGCATCATAAGCCATGTCAAATGTATTCCGGATGCCGTTGGCGAAAACATAACCACTGGTGT
>DAORHY010000502.1:0-1205 GCA_035438225.1 Bacteroidia bacterium | reverse complement strand
CAGAACCTGATCTGGAAGGACAGCTATATGGCGGACGGCGGGATCAATCACCTCGATTTGCAGCCGATTGCTCCATTGACAAGTCCTGTTGAAATGGGGGAGAGCCTGGAGAATGTAATCCGAAAATTACAAAAGGATTCAGTTTATCCTGATTTATTTAAAAAAGCGTTTGGGAGTTCTGCCGTCAACTCAGAAAGACTGTTCAAATCGCTTTCCCAGTTTCTTGCCTTGATGGTTTCGTCCAATTCACGGTATGATAAATATCTGGAAGGAAAGGAAGCATTCACGGCTCAGGAATTGACGGGATTAAAATTGTTCCGGAGCAAATGTGAAAATTGTCACAGGGAGCCCTTGTTTACGGATAATTCATACAGAAATATTGGTTTAAAACCTGACACAGCCCTGAAGGATTCAGGGAGAGCTGCTATTACCGGTCTGGCTGAAGACTACATGCGATTCAAAGTTCCGGGATTACGAAATGTTGAATTGACTTACCCATTCATGCATGACGGCCGTTTCCGCAACCTGCAGGAAGTCATGAACCATTATGCTGAAGGCAGGTTTTTTACCGGCAGTTACGACAAGAGTATTGATCGCGGAGTCGGGATGTCTGAGCTGGAAAAATCAGCCCTCATTGCATTTCTTAAAACGCTGACAGACAAAACTTTTTTGACCGACCGGAGGTTCGCAGATCCGGATATGAGGTAATGATTTTTTATGTCCGTGAATGGACACCAAATCAACCGGGGTGCCGAAAAAATAAACGTAAACAGGTGTTGGATTGGATCGCTGAGTCAGTTTCGTAAACTCGGGTGGGTACAGCAGCCAGCAGTACATTTTTCTTCCGCTTATTTCCATGGAGTTTATACAGTATTTAGTATTTGCGTATTTACCCTTAAACACGTAGGTTTGGATAACCAAGAATATCCTGCCTGATGAAGATTCTCAACTGCGTACTTTTTATCGGATGTTTTCTGCTTTGTTTCTCAGCTGCTCAGGCACAGAAAATCAGTGGAGTCATTCGCGACGGGAAAACCAATGAACCCATTGTGGGTGCTATTGTCACACTGAAAGGCACCGGTATTGGAAGCGCAACAGATCTCGATGGAAAATTTGAGTTGGAGATCAATCAACCTCTTCCGGCGATCCTCATGGTCACATTTGTAGGTTATGAACCGCAGGAAATAAAAGTGGTATCTATTGAA
>DAORHY010000501.1:0-1305 GCA_035438225.1 Bacteroidia bacterium | reverse complement strand
GCCGGCAAACAATGCTCCGCTCCGGCAATTGCACCAGGGAGCAGCCGCCAACCGCCGGCTCGACGGACTGGACGATCGTTTGTTTGCAGCACATGTCATGAAAAATAAAATAACAGGTGTGACCACGCTTGTTACATCTCACACAACACGGGTCAACAGTTCAGGAGTCGCTTCCGGAACGATGGATCGAAATGCTTCACGCTGGTATGAGATTGGAAATCTGACGACAGCGACACCGGTACTGATTCAATCCGGAACCTTATACGACAATGCCGCATCGAATCCACGGGGATTCTGGAACAGTTCCACTGCTGTCAGCGGGCAAGGTCACATGGTGCTGGGCTGCAGCACTGCAGGCCCTGCAGCACGCGCGGATGTTGCAATTGCCGGAAGGTATTCATCTGATGCCGGAGGCACTTTACAACCTTTCCAGGCAGCAACAAACAGCAGCACGGCTTACAATGTTCAGGCAGTTGATGGACAACGTTGGGGTGATTATTCGCAGACAGTTGTTGATCCAAACGACAATATGTCCATGTGGACCTTTCAGGAATATTGCGATGCGACAAATTCCTGGGGAATGCGTGTGGTTCAATTGATGGCTCCTGCCCCACCCCCTACAGCTGCGCTGACACCTTTACCGGTAGTCGGGAATGCACCGTCGGTTGCCTTATCTATATCCGCAACATCAACTCCGAACAATACAGGTTTCTTTGATCCTGGGCCCGATGCAGGCGGTCCGGGATTTTTAAATCGCCTGACAGTCTCCGCAACAGGTGGTATTGTTGTGACCAGTGTTTCGTTCACCGACCCGGCGAACATTTCAATTGATGTCAATACTTCGGGTGTTCCCTGGGGTACCTACACACTAACCATCACCAATCCGGACGGTCAAATCACAACACTGCCAATAACGATTGGGTCACCATTACCGATAGAGCTACTGTCATTCACAGCACATTCCGTTGACAATGGATGTAAATTGGAGTGGGTGACTGCAACTGAAATCAACAATGATTATTTTACATTGGAAAGAAGTCACAATGGAAAAGATTTCGAGGAGATCCGGAAATTAAAGGGTGCGGGAAACGCATCACACATCCTGAGTTACTCCTCCATAGACGAACACCCCTTTTCGGGTGTGTCTTACTATCGCCTAAAGCAGACAGATTACGATGGTCACTTTCAATATTCCGACCTGGTTCCCTATATGTCAGGAAAAAACAACTTTGAATTTGCCAATGTTGTCGCTGATGCCCGTGAACAAGCTGTAAAAATTTATATCAATAACAGCAGGGATGAAAT
>DAORHY010000500.1:0-1327 GCA_035438225.1 Bacteroidia bacterium | reverse complement strand
AGAAAATCACATGTTCGCGTACCGGAATATTGTTGATGGGCGTAGTATAAACCTTTTTACTAAAATATTTAACGAAATCCATTACCATCACCCAGAGAAAGGAGGACAAGGCGTAGATTCCAAGACTGTACCAATGCTGGTAACGATGCGCCGGCTTCCATTTTTGTGAGCTGCATTGACGGATCAAAGGCATTTTTGCGATGTCGTCATCCACACCATCTACATTTGTATAAGTATGGTGAATCACATTGTGTTTCATTTTCCAGATGAATGCATTTCCCCCCAGGAAGTTCAGGGATAATCCCATGAGTTCATTCACCCATTTTTTGGAAGAATAGCTTCCATGACAAGCATCGTGCATGACATTGAATCCAATGCTTGCAAGGGTTAACCCCAGCACAGCACACAAAAGCAGAGAAGGGATTGCCGGAATTTGAACAAATAGCAGGGTGTAATAGATACCAATTGCAACGGGTATCAGTATTAGTGCTTTAAGAAAAAGGTGAATATTACCTGTACGTTTTAGGTTCTTTTCTTTAAAGTAGGCATCGACCTTAGTTTTGATTGAATCGTAGAAAACGCTGTTTTTATTGTTGAATGTTACTTTGGCCATTTACCTTTTATATGAACGTAAGGTACGACTAATATTTTTTGGTTAAATGAAGTTCTTAAAAGAATATCTGTCGGGAAAGCCATTCCAGAAGTTTTGTTTGAAATAAGCAAAATAAACAACAAATAGTATAAGACTATTCAGCGATAAGTTTGTCGATAAACCTGCTGAACGATTCTTTAAAAGCAACGTAATCAGCACCGGTTGCAGGGCCGGAGAAACCCGTGTGGATTTTCCGGACATTTCCTTTTTTATCTGTGATGATGGTTGTTGGATAACCGAGAACCCTGTTGAGCATGGGAAGTGTTTTCGCCGCGATTTCCCTGTCATTTGTTCCGGCAAATAAAACCGGATATTCAACACCCAGCTGTTTTTTTAATTTTGAAATACTCTTCTGTACTGTTGCGGAATCAAGGACTCGCTCATAATCCAGTGCGATGATTTCAACTCCTCTTTGCTTATACTGAGTATAAAAATCGACTAAAAAACGAGTTTCATCCATACAATTCGGACACCAGGTTCCTGTTAGTGTTACAATTACAACCTTGTTTCTGAATTGCGGATCCCGGAAGGATATAGTATCACCATTGGCATCCGGAAATTTGAAGTTCAGTTTATCGTAACCGGGTTTGATAAAAGTGAGTGATTCTGGATCGGGAAGTTCTGCTTTATCATTTCTGAATGCACTCCAGGTTTCGTGGTAATGTGAACCAGAGA
>DAORHY010000499.1:0-1375 GCA_035438225.1 Bacteroidia bacterium | reverse complement strand
GGCAACCCGGATGAAATCACCATCCGGGAGTTTGCTGAAGAAATTATTAAACTTACAGGAACAAAACAAAAAATCGCCTTTCATCCCCTGCCAACAGACGATCCAAAACAGCGTCAGCCGGACATCACCCGTGCCCGTACTATCCTGGGCTGGGAGCCGAAAATTGACAGGGCGGAAGGATTGAAAAGAACCTATGCATATTTTAAAAACCTTTCTCCTGAGGAGCTGTATAATACTGCACACAGATTACCTGAAAGCACTTGTCATTTATCCATATTTAATTCATTATTAGACAAATACAAGTCAGGTGAAGCTTTTTGTATCTTCGCATGACCGGAAAAAATACGAATCTATGGAAAAGGAATATTTTGTTCATGCAACTGCGATAATCGATGAAGGTGCACATATCGGAAAGGGTACTAAAATTTGGCATTTCTCGCACATCATGCCGAATTGCACAATTGGGGAAAATTGCAACATCGGACAGAATGTTGTCATCTCACCGGAAGTAGTACTGGGGAAAAATGTAAAAGTTCAGAATAACGTCTCTATTTTTACCGGAGTTATTTGTGAAGATGATGTGTTTCTGGGACCTTCTATGGTTTTTACGAATGTGAATAATCCGAGAAGTGCCATCGTCCGTAAAAATCAATATCTGCGTACCCTTGTTGGAAAAGGTGCAACCATTGGTGCAAATGCAACTGTGGTCTGCGGGCATGACATTGGAGAATTTGCCTTCATCGGAGCCGGAGCTGTAGTGACAAAAAATGTTCCTGCTTACGCCCTTGTGATTGGAAATCCTGCACGCCACCTCGGATGGATGAGCGAATACGGACACCGCTTGAAATTTGACGCAAACAACATTGCAATTTGCCCGGAGAGCAAACAAGAATACAGATTGGAAGGGAATAAAGTTCGCCGAATCAAGTAATGCTTATGATGGAAGAAAACAGAAAAATCAAATTTGCAGTTACCGGAAGCGGTCACATCGGCAAAAGACACGCGGAGATGATCCGACGCAATCCTGAAGCTGAGTTGGTTGCAATGTGCGATATCAAAACCAAATCTGAATTGGGTCTTTCGGATCTCGACGTTCCTTTTTTCTCTTCTGTTGATGAAATGTACAAAGCAGGACTTGAGTTCGATGTTGTAAATGTTTGTTCACCCAATGGCCTGCACGCTGAACATACACTGATTGCACTTGAATACAAAAAAAATGTGGTGATTGAGAAACCCATGGGGTTGACTGTTGCAGATTGTGAAAAAATTATTTTCAAAGCACTTCAGGTTTCACGCCAGGTTTTTTGTGTAATGCAAAACAGGTATTCTCCTCCTTCCGTCTGGATAAAAGATGTCGTAGATAAAAATTTGCTCG
>DAORHY010000498.1:0-1397 GCA_035438225.1 Bacteroidia bacterium | reverse complement strand
ACCTTGTAAAGATTTTTCTTTTTCGGTTCAACAGGTATCAATTCAACAAGCTGATACACCATTCCCTTTTCTTTTTGTTCACCTGTAAATTTGAACAACCATCCCTTTTCATACATGGTGAAAATATTGCTGGGACTGATGGAATTCTCATCGGTTTTCTGGTTGTCGATCTGAACTTCATTCGCATCTTTGACATAGGTCCATCGTGTTTTCCCGTCACTGATAACATCCTGGCTCGCGATTTCCAGTTTGTATTTATTGCCCCTGATGTAAATCGTTCCTTTCTGGACTTCTTTGCTGTTATCTTTCGCATTTTCTATCGAAATAACAAAGGTCGCTTTAACGGATTTGAAGGATTTATACTTATTACTAACACCTTTCAGGATTTCCTGTGCTTTTTTATCCGTTTGTTCAACCTGTGGGGTTTGTGCTGAAACCCCTAAACCAAATAAAAGCAGGAAAGTGACAATGATTGATTTTTTCATTTTTTCGATCTTTTTCAAGGAAACCTATGCAAATTTAACGTTTCCAGCACAGGATGCAAAAAGCGTTCCAATGTGAAGGCTGGTCTGTAGAACCCATGAATTTTAAACCCTTAAGATTTTAGTAAGCGAAGCTGAACAGACGTCAACTTAATTCTCCCGATGGCGGAGGCCCTGGAGTATCGTCTGAAGCGTCATTGGATCTTTTACGAGCACTTCACGGGCTTTTGATCCCTCGAATGGACCGATGATCCTGGCGGCTTCCAACTGATCAATGATTCGTCCGGCCCGGTTGTACCCAAGTTTTAAACGTCGCTGCAACAGTGACGCTGACCCTTGCTGGTGCTGTACAATGATAGCAGCCGCCTCTTCGAACAGAGGATCCCTGTCATCGGCATTAAATTCTTTGCTGCCTTCACTCGTTTCATCTACGTATTCAGGAAGCAAGTGAGCATCACTGTATCCGCGTTGTGAACCAATAAATTCGGTGATCCTGTCCACTTCCGGTGTGTCCACAAAAGCACACTGAAGACGAATCAGGTCCGAACCATTGGAGAAAAGCATATCACCTCGGCCGATCAGCTGATCAGCCCCGCCTGAATCAAGGATGGTTCTGGAATCGATCTTGGATGTTACGCGGAAGGCAATCCGTGCAGGAAAATTCGCTTTAATGGTTCCGGTGATAATGTTTACCGAAGGACGCTGGGTCGCAATAATCAGATGAATACCAATGGCACGTGCAAGCTGTGCAAGCCGCGCAATTGGAGTTTCAATTTCTTTACCTGCAGTCATGATGAGATCTGCAAATTCGTCCACAACTAAAATAATATACGGAAGGTACTTGTGGCCATTGACAGGATTCAGTTTCCTTGAAATAAATTTGGCATTGTACTCCTTAATATTACGGACTTGCGC
>DAORHY010000497.1:0-1460 GCA_035438225.1 Bacteroidia bacterium | reverse complement strand
CTTCTGGAACGGAACGTCTGTTTCCATGTTGGTGAACCTTGTTCCGCTTCCTGTCGCGCCATTGATCAGCACCGGAGGCCCGACAACATTCTGCAGTGGCGGATCCGTCCAATTGACATTTTCACCTTCTGCCAATACAGTATATAACTGGAGACAGAATGGAACGATAATCCCCGGGGCAACTACTTCTCCCTATACGGCAATCACGGCAGGAAATTATGATCTGATTGCGGATTCCATGAAACCTTTTTCAATCGCACCCGCCTTGTCCATTCCGGACAATATCTGTACCGGTGCGTCAAGTACGATTGCAGTGTCGGGATATTCAGGAACTCTTGCTTCCTCCGGTATCAGTATCCGTATCAATATTACTCATACCTATGATGCCGACCTGAGCCTTGTACTCGTTGCTCCGAACGGAAGTATCCTTGGGCTGGCAAATCAGATCGGAAGCAGCGGAGATAATTTTACAAATACTGTTTTTTCTGACGCAGGTTCAGGACAGATACCAGCAACCGGTGCACCGTATACCGGTACTTACAAGCCCTATACCGCGACATTCAGCAACAGTTGTGTAACCACGACTGCAACCTCCTTTGGGTCACTTGGTGGTGGCTCAATCAATCCGAATGGCAACTGGACGCTCAGAGCCTTTGATCATGCAGGCGCTGATGTCGGTGTTATCAACAATTGGACAATTACTTTTCCGGCTTCACTGAACAGTCCTTGTTACACAGTATCCAATACAATCTCTGTCACCGTAGATCCAGCGCCATCAATTGCCTCGTTTTCTCCTTTAGCCGGGACGACAGGAACCCCAGTGGTAATCACCGGTTCCGGTTTCACCGGAACAACAACAGTCAGTTTTAACGGCTCGCCTGCAACATACGTGGTGAATACTCCTTCCCAGATCACGGCAACTGTTCCCACCGGAGCATCGACAGGGCTCATTACAGTGGTTACACCCTGCGGAACAGCAAATTCAGCTGTTGTGTTTACGATTACATCCGGAACACTTTCACTGAACCTGAAACTACTGATTGAAGGATTTTACATCGGCGGAGGACTGATGAATGGGGTGATTTCTCCTTCCGTTTGTGATACGGTTACTGTGAAACTGGCAAATGCCAGCTCTCCTTATGCATTTGTTTATTCATCGAAAGATACCATCAACACGTCAGGGCAGGGGAGTTTTGAATTTTCAGGAATTTCTCCCGGGACCTCCTGGTACATCGTTATTCAACACAGGAATTCGCTGGAAACCTGGAGTGCGACTCCGGTTGTGTTCAATGGCAGTTCCGTGAATTACGACTTCACAACAGCGCTTAATAAAGCATTTGGCTCAAACCAGGTCCAGGTATCACCTGGTAAATTTGCAATTCGCAGCGGGGATGTGAATCAGGATGGACTCATTGAGTCGGCAGACTACAGTGCGGTTGAAAATAATTCACAGGTGTTTT
>DAORHY010000496.1:0-1487 GCA_035438225.1 Bacteroidia bacterium | reverse complement strand
ATTTCGTTTTCGTACAAAAGAAAATGGAAATCGTCAGCGTTTTAAAGTGAGCGCAGGAGCAAAAGGCGGGTGGTTATTTCAGGATCATATCAAATTTAAAAACGGCAAGGACAAAAGCAAAACGTACAACCTTGATAATTTAAATCCTTTTCATTACGGACTCACTGCCCGCATAGGTTACGGAAATTGGGCAGTGAATGGTTTTTACGGATTGGCGGGAATTTTTGAAAAAGACAAAGGACCCGACCTTGTGCCTTTTTCCCTTGGGATCACATTGACACCCTGATGCAAATGGGTACACTGAGCGACTACGGAATTCTGAAAGGGGTTCCGTTTTTTTATTCAAATGCTCAGGATCAGGTACTCGCAGAAAAAGCCAACAAAAAAACCTGCATAAATCTGAAGCGGTTGATGTGCTCCAAGGCTTAACCGGGCGGCTCCGAGCAAGCCAGCAAGGAGCAGGCAGAACAGGATGGGTATTCTCAGGTCAACCAGCATGAATGTGGAAAGGCCGAAGAAGGTTCCGACGATACAACCCATACCAATCATGTGGATGCTGATTTTCCATTTCAAGTTGATGATCACGGCAATTACCACGGATGCAGCGGCTCCCAATATTAACAAATCGAAGATCTTCGGGAGCATCAGTTCGCGCATCATGTAATATGCAATCATCATCAGGATTGCATTGCTGATATAAGGGATGATTCGTTCTTCCTTTTTTTCCATTTCAAAAGAATGGATCCAGCCGCGGCGAATAAGGAAATAAGAAATGGCAACAGGGAGCAACAGGGTGTTCAGCAGCACGATGGAATACAGTGCAACTTTTTCATGGGGTTGTGTTGTGTAGGCGAAATAGGTGCTGTGGTGGAGTAAGAAGTACAATACATATCCCGGCATTAATACGGGATGCAATACAATTGATAGAAAGCGGGCAAACGTTCGGTTCATAATTCTTTGCGCAGGCGTGCCACGGGGATGTCAAGCATTTCCCGGTATTTCGCTACCGTTCTTCGTGCAATGTTGTATCCTTTTTCATTCAGAATTTTTGTAAGTGCATCATCCGTTAACGGACGCCGTTTGTCTTCCGCTCCGATGCAGTCGCTCAGGATCTGTTTGACTTCTTTGCTGGAAACCTCTTCGCCGCTGTCGGTCTGCATCCCTTCAGAGAAAAAGCTTTTCAGCAGGAATGTACCGAATGGGGTTTGCACATATTTGCTGTTGGCAACACGGGAAACCGTGGAAATATCCATGCCGATTTTTTCTGCAATGTCGCGGAGTACCATTTTCTTCAGTTTGCGTGTATCTCCTTCCAGAAAGTACTCGTGCTGGTAATCCATGATTGTACTCATCGTTTCAAAAAGAGTGTGCTGGCGTTGTTTGAGCGCATCGATGAACCATTTGGCGGAATCGAGTTTTTGTTTTACAAACTGGATGGCTTCCCGGTTCGTTTTTGCATGCTTTTTATCCTTGCTGTAATGATCCAG
>DAORHY010000495.1:0-1495 GCA_035438225.1 Bacteroidia bacterium | reverse complement strand
ACCTCCACCGGTGAGTGTTACCGTAGTTCCTTCGCAGACAGTCTGAGGGGAACCTGCACTTGCAACCGGAAGCGGATTGACAGTCACCGTTACCGGATCACTGCCGATGCAATTATGATTGTCAGTTACCGTAATTGTATAAATTGTTGTCGCCGCGGGAGACACCGTTATTGATTGTGTGCCGCCTCCCGGAGTCCAGTTGTATCCCGTGAATCCGTTTGGAGCCGTGAGTGTTGTTTGCCCTCCAACACAAATCTGTTCATCCGACACAGTCACCGTTGGATTTGCATATACAGTTACATCCTGTTGGATCTGATTCTGGCAGCCTGCAGCGTTTGTAACTTCAAGAGTCACTGTGAAGGTTCCGGATGTCGAGAATGAATGTGATGGATTTTGTGCAACAGAAGTATTGCTGCCACTTGCTGCATCACCAAAATTCCATGACCATGCAGAGAACGGACCGCCTTGTGAAGCATCGGTGAATGCCATCGCAGTTCCCTGGCAGACATTTGTTGCGTTAAAGGTCGCCGTGGGAATATTTGTGTTGACGGTCAGTTGTTGCGTGAGGGTGTCACTACATCCGGTAGCAGTGAGAACAATCAGGGTGACATCATAGGTCCCGTTTGCGGCATATTGATGTGTGGGATTCTGAACATTGGATGTTCCGGCATCGCCGAAATCCCAGTTCCATTGTGATATCACTGCACCGCCACCAACAGCAGACTGGTCAGTAAACTGGATTGGAGTACCGCTGCAGTTGTTCGAAAATGTAAAATCAGCTGCAGGAACTCCGGCGCCGGGAAGAACTCGCACCGTATCTGTATTTTCACATTGATTGACATTGTCCTTGACATGGAGATAATACGTTCCAACACCAACGTTGGTTAATTGTTGGCCTGCGGTTCCGCTGGGTAGCCAGGTATAAGTATAATTTCCGCTACCTCCGGATGCTGTTCCGTTCAGGGTCGTTGTCGTGTTACAGGAAATGGTCTGGTCGATGCCGGCATCCGGTGCAACTCCGATTACTGTAAAGCAATATGAAAAAATCTGAATTCCCTGATAGGGACAACGGTCATCACTCACCGTTGCAGTGAAACAGGTCGGTGTTCCACTGATATCTGCCGATGTTGGTGTCCAGGAAAAAAATGCAGAATCTCTTTTGTTACCGGTCACTGTAAAGGTAGCTCCGGGAATTGATTGATCCCAGGTGATGGTAGTTGTGTCTGTTGAATTTGTATCGATCGAAGCAATGTAGAACGAAAAAGGCTGCCCGGCGCAGATTGTCCGGGAGAAGGAAGGCGCTCCATTGATACCGGTGAGGAAAGGAAGGAAATTATTGCAGTTATTTACGGTGAGCTGAATATCACGCTCCACTTGCCCGATTAATACTCCGTTCCGGTATTCATTCACGAGTACTGCGAATACGGTGACATCCGTCTGCGTTGGTGTCATGCAGATATCCCCTGATACAGCGTTGAACTGTACCGGTGGACTT
>DAORHY010000494.1:0-1498 GCA_035438225.1 Bacteroidia bacterium | reverse complement strand
GAAATTACTGAGCAATTTGCATCACGGATCATCGGTTAACAACCCAATCGATTTTCTGGCAACAGGTACGGCAGAGCAACTGGGGATTATTCTTGATGCCGTTGACAATGAGTTCGATGAAATCGACGGCTCGGTGGTTGTTTTTGGAACAACCGGAATGTGGAGTGTGAGCAACGTCTATGATGTCCTGCATCAGAAAATGAAGTCATGCAGAAAACCAATTTTTCCTATTCTTCCTTCGCTGATTCAGGCTGCAGAGGAGGTGAGTCGCTTTCAATCACAGGGGGGTGTGAATTTTACCGATGAAGTGAGTTTCGGTTATGTGCTTTCACGTGTTTACCGGACCCATTCGCATTTCCCGGATGCCAACTTACCCTTGGTGATTGAAAGTGAAGTACGCTTCATTATGGATCATGCAGAAAATGGTTATTTGAAGGAAGATGAATGCTTGAAATTGCTTTCTTCAGTCGGAATAGATCATGTACCGCATGTTGCGGTTAGAGACAACACACGGGTTGTGAAAGCAGTTGAGCGGTTTGGTTTTCCAGTGGCCATGAAGGTTATCGGTCCGTTGCACAAAACGGATGTCGGGGGAGTACAGCTATCTCTTCGTACCGTTGAGGATTCCTTATCCTGTTTTAATCAATTCATGAAAATTGAAAATGCGGAAGGCGTAATTGTACAGCCGATGATTTCCGGACAGGAACTTTTCATCGGCGCAAAACGGGATGAAAAGTTCGGTCACATCATTTTGTGCGGAATTGGCGGTGTGTTTGTCGAAGTTTTGAGGGATATTTCTTCAGGGATTTCTCCACTGAGTCGCGAAGAAGCTTTGACCATGATCCGCCGGTTGCGTGGGTATTCGCTGATTGCAGGTGCGAGGGGGAAAGAGGGTGTAAATGAAGAGTTGATTGTGGATACTTTGCTAGCCGTATCCGCTCTTCTGGAAGCTGCTCCGGAAATCGATGAATTGGATATGAATCCATTGATGGGAACGATGAGTTATTTAAAAGCAGTGGATGTAAGGATATCCCTTCTCAAGAAATAAAAAGGAGCAATAGTTCTGTTCTTTCAATCAGCATACAGTTCTTTCGTGTTGTACTCAATATTTTTTATTTCAATTTTAAACCAGGTGAAATCACCTTCTTTTAGTTTCCATGTTACTTCGCTTTTTGATGGAATAATGATTCCTGAAAATTCACGGTGATCGGTGCAGGTAATCCGCCATTTTTCAAGAGAATATTTTCCTTCAAATTCTCCATAGCGTTCCGCTTCAAATGCAGTCACATTTCCTGCTTTATCAAAAGTGAAAATCCCTGTATAGCTTTTTCCGGAGTCGGTCAGGGTTGCCTTCGCTGACAGTGAGTCAATCGGCTCCCATGACATATAATCGGACAATGCCGCAGATGGAAACCAGACGGTTTCTGCCAGGTAACGCAACATTGAACCCTGGTCAATTTCTTCCCCTTTGCTGTTGACGATGGAGTAGAGGGAGAAG
>DAORHY010000493.1:0-1501 GCA_035438225.1 Bacteroidia bacterium | reverse complement strand
CGAACAATTACATCTTATTGAACCCATTTTAAAGGCATTAAAAACAGAAGGTTATTCAACCCCTACTCCCATTCAGGAGCAGGCTATTCCGGTAGTACTGAAGCATCATGATTTACTCGGTTGCGCACAGACAGGTACAGGAAAGACTGCTGCATTTGCAATTCCTATTTTACAATTACTTCACGAAGAAAAACATCCTCCCGGACACCGGACAATTAAAGCGTTGGTGCTTACACCAACGCGTGAGTTGGCACTACAGATCTCTGAAAGTTTCGGAGCTTACGGACGGCATACGGGTTTGAAGCATGCGGTTGTATTCGGGGGTGTTTCTCAACATTCACAAACTACGGCCCTTCGCTCCGGAATCGACATCCTTGTGGCTACACCGGGAAGGTTGCTGGATCTTATGGCACAAAAATACGTCCATCTCCAGCACCTCAAATTTTTTGTGCTTGACGAAGCGGACCGCATGCTGGATATGGGATTTATCAACGACGTGAAAAAAGTCATTGCTGCCATTCCTACAAAAAGACAGACCCTGTTCTTCTCTGCAACGATGCCGGATGAAATTGCCCGCCTGGCCGATACCATCCTGAAAAAACCGGTTCGTGTTGAAGTTACCCCGGTTTCATCAACAGCACAGACAATTCAGCAATCGTTGTATTACGTTGACAAAGGAAATAAGAAAAGACTGCTGGTTGATCTTTTGAAAGACAAGCACATTGTATCTGCTCTTGTTTTCACCAGAACAAAACGCGGAGCCGATGTTGTGGCGAGGGATCTGGCAAAAGCCGGGATCCATGCGGAAGCCATTCATGGAAACAAATCACAGAACAACCGTCAGCGGGCACTGAGTAATTTCAAAACAGGAAAAACACGAGTGCTTGTCGCTACGGATATCGCTGCACGCGGTATCGATGTTGATAACCTTTCACATGTCATCAATTACGAGATTCCGAATATTTCCGAGACCTATGTTCATCGTATTGGCCGGACAGGCCGCGCAGGAGCAAGTGGAATTGCAATTTCATTTTGCGACAACGAAGAAAAGTCATACATCAAAGACATCCAGAAACTGATCTCCCGGTCTATTCCTGTTATTGAAGATCATCCGTATCCGATCCTGGGCAATCCGCTGCCGGAAGCATCGTCTGCGAAACAGAAAAGAAAACCACAGCACGGAAGCAACCGTGGATCAAAACCTGCATCACAAGGAAAGAGCTCCGGTCATTCGACTTCTTCCCATACTGCTCAACCGAAGAAAAAAAGAAGGTGGTAATCAATCCGTGAACAACCTGAATTTTAATCTGGCAATCGCCTGAAATTTCAGAAAAAAAACCGCCCCGGTCAACATGGAGAACATGGACCGGGGCGGTGCCGTTTTACGGAACGGTATATCTTCTGGACTAATTTCTTGTAAAGTGGAGTACATCCGTGCGTGCCGGATTATCATCATTCAGTTTAATCACGGTGCCGGAATTCTCCACTACAACCCAGTCGT
>DAORHY010000492.1:0-1513 GCA_035438225.1 Bacteroidia bacterium | reverse complement strand
CCAATAACCCAATCACCGAATCACCCGATCCCAAAAACAAGAAACCCCGGAGTTTCGTCCGGGGCTTCCTGATCAACAATTCAAATTACTTAACTTAAAACTTAACATGAAACACGGGTAGTCTAACGCGGACACATATATCAAAGTTTCATTTTTTTTCATCTTTTCTTTTTTTTGTAAAAATTATTCGAAATTGAAATAAAAACAATGTTTTTTAATCAATAAATAATTCAAATTGTATTCATTTGTTCTCTGAAAATCGTTCTCCGAAATAAAATCACCAGCCAAAGTAGCTCAGATGGCCAGAGCATCTCATTCGTAATGAGAGGGTCGCCGGTTCGATTCCGGCCTTTGGCTCGATCGAAAGATACCCTGGTACGAGGTTCGAATCTTCGGTTTCGAAGTTGAATAGTAAAACCCATACTGATTAAATTTCCTGCCTGTCTCTGTTTGGATGTTATAACCTTAAACGTTTAACGCTTTGACCTCCCACACCATCACTGACCGATCGTCGCCGGCGGAAAGAAGGTAGTTATTGTATTTTGTCCAGAGAATTTTATTCACACTGTTTGCATGCCCATCGTATTTTTCTTTATCAATACGAGCAAGAATTTCAAATGTGGATGCATCCCAAATTTTTATTGTCTTGTCGCGGCTTGCAGTAGCGGCGAGGCGGCCGTCCGGGGAAAATTCAATTCCATAAATTGCAAAATTGTGTGCGGGAATTGAACGGAGCAAACGATAGGATTTTGCATCCCACAGTTTCAGGTATGCATCGCGTCCGCCGCTGACAATCAGATCTGATGCCGGATGATAAGCCACTGTATTAGCAGACAATTCGTGGCCTTTGATCACTATTTTTTCCGCCATCGTCAGGGGATCAAAAAAACGAAGCATGCCGTCGCCGGATGCAACGGCAATCTCACTTTCATCTGCATTGAGACGCACGCTTCTGACTTTTTCTTTGCCAACTACCAGGGAATACATCAGTGAAAAATCGTCGAGCGACCAAACCGCCATTGACCCGTCACCGCTTGCAGTGTAAATCCGTTTGTGTACAAGGGAAATTGCAATATCAAAAATGCCATTCTTATGATGGACCAGAAATTTGATTTCCTGTTTCTTCTCCAGGTCAATAACATGCATCCCGCCGCCGGAAACTCCAATCAGGAGTAGTTTTCTTTCCGGAATGTGACGCAGAGAGTAGATGATCGAACCAACATTCACGATCGCTTTCGGAGTACCTTCCGGCAATAGATTCCATTCCGTTACCATTTTGTCGCTGCTACCCGAAAAGAATAATTGCGGAAAACTACTTTGCTCCAGGGAATAAACAGAACCTTCATGGCCCTTGTATGTTCGTATTTTAGTTATCGAAATCTGCATGGATGATCAAGAAGCTCAAATCAGTATATTTAAATTATCACCATTTTATAGGTGTAGTCCCAAAGTTAGTTGAAAAAACTTAGCAGTAACCGAAGTCACTGCTAAGCAAGTGGTTTGAAATTGAGTA
>DAORHY010000491.1:0-1551 GCA_035438225.1 Bacteroidia bacterium | reverse complement strand
CATAGTATTCTGCAACCTTCCGGCGAGCTGCAGCATATTCATCGAGATGGCGGAGTTTGATCCTGAGGATCGCTGCCTGAATGCTGTCCAGTCTTGAATTCACACCTATTTCGTCGTGGTAATATTGAATACTCTGTCCATGATTAGCAATCATCCTGATTTTTTTCCCGAGTGCATCATCGTTGGTGTACAAGGCTCCACCGTCACCATAACAACCCAGATTTTTAGAAGGGAAAAAGGATGTGCATCCGACCGTGCCTATGGTTCCTGCTTTTTTGACTTCTCCGGATTTCATCCGGTAGCTTGCTCCGATTGCCTGTGCATTGTCTTCCAGCACATACAAATTATGACGTTGCGCAATATCCATAATAGCGTCCATATCCGCACATTGGCCAAACAAGTGTACCGGAACAATTGCTTTCGTCTTCGGTGTGATAGCCGCTTCGATGGCCTTGGGATCGATGGTGAATGTTTCAGGATTCACGTCAACCAATACCGGTTTTAATTTCAGGAGTGCGATCACCTCTGCTGTGGCCACGTAAGTAAAATCTGCCGTGATCACTTCATCGTCCGGCTGAAAATCGAGAGCCATCATGGCAATCTGAAGGGCATCCGTTCCGTTGGCACAGGGAATAACATGCTTCACGCCAAGGTAGTTTTCAAATTCAGCCTGGAAGGCTTTCACCTCCGGGCCATTGATGAATGCAGCCGAACGGATTACATCCAATACGGCTTTATCAATTTCCGGCTGGATTTTCTCATACTGACCAACCAGGTCAACCATTTGTATTTTTCTCATTCTTGAATTTTGAAAGAACGCGAAGATAGTTAATTATTTGGCTCATTCCGGGACTCCGACCCAACCCGTTTTTAAATCTATTTCCTTTGCAAAATACTGATTTAAAGAATGATACGTGTTGTCACGAACCAGCCGGTCGGTACCTTCGCAGGGACTTATATACTTTGTTCAGAAAGGCTATCTTTGTCGCCTTTCAGGAAGCAAATTATGGCCAAAACAAAGTTTACGAAACAACATTATCTGAAATGGTACGAAGACATGCTGCTCATGCGCAAATTTGAAGAGCGTGCAGGGCAGTTGTACGGCATGCAAAAAATTAAAGGGTTTTGTCATTTGTATATCGGCCAGGAAGCATTGGTTGCTGGAGCGATGACAGTTCTAAAGCCGGAAGACAATATGATTACCGCGTATCGCGACCATGCCCACGCACTGGGTAAAGGAACTTCTGCTCGCGCTGTCATGGCGGAATTATATGGCAAAGCTACCGGTTGTTCCAAAGGGAAGGGCGGATCCATGCACATGTTTGACAGCAAGAGCAGATTTTTCGGCGGCCATGGTATCGTCGGTGGACAAATTCCATTGGGTGCCGGTATCGCATTCGCTGAGCAATACCTGGGAACAAAGAGCGTCACGCTGTGTTATATGGGGGACGGTGCGACCCGTCAGGGTGCTTTGCACGAGACGTTCAACATGGCAATGACCTGGCAGATTCCGGTTATTTTCATCATTGAAAATAATAATTATGCTATGGG
>DAORHY010000490.1:0-1572 GCA_035438225.1 Bacteroidia bacterium | reverse complement strand
GTGAAAATTCCGGTCAAACCGGTGTTGTTACAACTGTAAAATCCGCTGAAAATTCCTCCGTCGAAATCGATACTTCCCGCAGTAAAGTTTATACTCCCTGCGTTTGAGTACACAATATTGTTTTGGCCTTTAAACGATCCTGCATTGACATCAACCATTCCCGTGATGTTAAATGTTGCAGCCCCACTGCCATTGAGGATACCCGAAAAACTGCCGCCATTCTGCACAAAATTAGCCCCTACAAAGAAGGAAAGGCTTCCTGCGCTGGAATCAACCCCGATCACACCTTGTCCTGAAAGCATTCCGGAATTCAAAACATTGAAATTGCCTGTTGTCCTGAAAACTGTATTTCCGGCTGATTTATTGCCTTTGAAATAATCAGAAGCGACAGCAGAATTGAATGTAAAATTTCCACCCACCATCACCGTATCAGTCGAAATGTTTTGGGCAAAAAGCTGGCCGATAAATTGTCCATTGGTGTGAGTGAAATTCCGGATTGCACTGATTGTAAAGTGACCATTGGTATAGGCGCCAACAGTCAGTGCCCCTGTTCCGTTGAGAAGAATGTCTCTCTTCGCTTCAACGCGTACACGGGCAGTAAGGGAATCCGAATAAGCAAAATAAGTCGTTGCGGCCCCATTCACAATAAGGTCATTGTTCACTGTAATGCTTCCTGAACCTTTGGCAAATAAGGCAACACCGGGTTTCCCCAGGAAATAATTCGGATTACCTGCGGAGATAACCAGGTCCTGGGTAGTCATGGTTAGACTACCGTTTCCACCTTCGATGAGGCATGTGCCGCCACCGGCACTTGCATTGTTGAAAGTTGTTGTTCCATTCACTGTAAGTCTCAGTGGAGCATCTGCCTTGTCAATGAACGTAATGTTTCCTGCGTTCAGGTTCAGATTGCCCGTTACAGAGACTCGAATGTCAGCACCGGCGGTAAACGTATTGCCAAAAACAGCATTGAAATCATAATTGATGTTCAGGTTTCCGGTGACGACCCAGTTGAGTACACCATAAGATGTATCCATGATTACGGTAGGTTTTGCAGGAGCTACACTGCTAATTGTAAAATTCGTTGTCGAAAGTGACAAGCTCCTGTTCAGTCCCCGTTGGAAGACAATATTTCCTGTTCCGTTAATGAGTACATCCTGCAGAAAAAGGTTGGTACTTACACCGGTTCCGTCATCCATGACAATTGTTGAAGCACTGACGGTAAGATTTCCACGAATTCTGTTGGTAGCAAAATAACCATCCTGGTCCCAGGTACCTCCGGGAACGTTCGCTGCCAGCGTGAGATTCCCGAAAATACTTGAAGCTACGCGACTGGGATCGCCCAATGGAATCGAACCGTCACTCCATTTTTGTATGACAAGGTTACTTGTGGCGGCAAAGGCTTCGGTACTGTTGTAGAAGATACTCTCGTCGAGCGATACGTTATTTCTCGGATTATGAATGTAAGTACCCGTGCCGTTTAATGCAAAATTTTTATTGGGTGTTATAAATTCAATACCGCCATTATTTTGCAGAGTAGCACCGGTATTGATGATCAGGTTACCACTGATCGAA
>DAORHY010000489.1:0-1576 GCA_035438225.1 Bacteroidia bacterium | reverse complement strand
AAGATCAGCTGGATAAGGATACACGCGCTTTGCAGGCATTCAACGCGAAAGTGCATGCTGACTCCAGGACAGATCATGTTCTGATGCCGGTACGTGACGGGCTCATGGTAATCAGAAAAAAATGACCCGGGATTAAACCCGGAGCGGATTCGATTGTCCCACAGGAAACAGAATCCGATGAAAAATGCAACGTTGATCTTTTGCCTGCTCTTTCTTTACAACCCCTTCGGAATACAGGCTCAAAGAAACCGCAACCAGGCACAGTTACAGCCTTCCGAAAAGGCAGAAAAAGCAGCGGCCAGAATGAAAGCACAATTAAACCTGTCGGAGGAACAAACCCTGCAGGTGAAGGAAATTTTGTTGAAACGCAATGTCGCTGACAAGGAAAATCGTGAAGCCATGAAAAAGCAACGCGATGCCACCGACAAGGAATTCGCGGTTATATTGTCCCCGGAACAGATGAAGAAGTATAACCAGATGAAAGCTGAACGCAGAAATAAGATGATGGAAAGGAGAAAATCGATGCATTCTCCCCGTCCCGCCACATCTGCACCCCTGGATTCAACACTTCACTGATTCACGTCAACCAACAGAAAAGGCAGCAATTTCATGCTGCCTTTTCTGTTGGTATAAATTTTTTCTATGGAAAAAACTTTTCACCTTTACACCTATGAGTTCAAATCACATCATTGATTTACGGAGTGATACGGTCACACGACCGACCCCTGAAATGCTGGATGCCATGTTTCATGCAGAAGTTGGCGATGATGTTTTTGAAGAGGACCCAACAATCAATAGACTCGAGGAGAAAGCTGCGAACCTTTTCGGCATGGAGGCTGCTCTGTTTGTTCCGTCTGGTACCATGGCCAACCAGGTTTCGATTAAATTGCTGACGAATCCCCAGGACGAAGTTATCTGTGATAAACTTTCACACATCTATTATTATGAAGCAGGGGGAGTTGCATTTAACTCCGGGGTTTCCATGCGTTTCATTGAAGGTGACCGAGGCCGGATCACACCCGGCCAGATCGAAGAAAACATCAACGATCCCGCCACTGTTTATTCATCACCGACAACGCTGGTATCCATTGAAAATACCTGCAACAAAGCCGGTGGCAGTTATTACACCCTACATGAAATGCAGGACATTTCAGCGCTGTGCCGGAAGCATTCAATACATGTGCACCTCGATGGCGCCAGGATATTCAATGCAATCACAGAAACGGGCGATTCACCGGAGGAACTGGGAAAGTTATTTGATACGGTCGGCTTTTGTCTTTCGAAAGGACTCGGTGCCCCGGTAGGTTCTGTCATACTTTCTACCCGGGAAAAAATTTTCAGAGCACGAAGAATCCGGAAAGCCTGGGGCGGAGGAATGCGGCAGGCAGGTTACCTTGCTGCTGCAGGTATTTATGCATTGGACAACCACAGGGAACGGTTGAAGGAAGACCATCTGCGTGCAAAGAAAATCGGGAAATTACTATCTGCTTTACCTTTTGTCGCAGAAGTCCTTCCTGTTGATACAAACATTATTGTTTTTAAAGTTTCACCCGCGACGGATGCGATCAAATTGTTA
>DAORHY010000488.1:0-1610 GCA_035438225.1 Bacteroidia bacterium | reverse complement strand
GTTACCGCTTCCAGAGTTAATTGTCCTAGGATTGTTATTCATACCGCCCGGATTGTAGTAAAGAATGAATCCACGGTTAATAACAGGAGAGCCGCCATCGTTCATAACCTCACCAATGGCATTAGCAGTTGTTTGGTCAATCGCATTTGCAGAAACGGAATGAACTGTCGGAAGAGCCTCTGCGCTTGTAAATGATTGTCGATCACTGTAAGCAGTTCCTTGAGCATTAATTCCAAAAGCGCGGAAATAATAAGTTGTACCGGGAATTAAATTTGAGATGGTCTTGGTGTAGAAACCAACACCGCTTCCAACATTGAAGGTGTCACTATTTGAAATATCGGGCGTAATATTATTTGTTGTCAGGCAAAATCCCCTAACTGTCACTGGAGAATTTCCTTCATCCATAATATTGCCTTTTAATTCAACGGTAGAATCAGTTACTGTATTTAAGTATACAATGATCTCCATTGATTGTGTTATGTTGTTGGGGTTGTTTGGATTGCTTGTGGTTTCATCTTTTTTGCAAGAGGCAAACAAAGAAATAATAAGAACAAGAATGTATGTGTAGTTTGATTTCATTTCAATTGTGGATTAACGGGTTTGAGAATTTATTTGTAAAACAGGAAAAGTCGAAAGCCTAAGTCGGAGAACGAGGCAAACAGGTTACCTTAAAAAGATGATTTAAGGAATTTTTACGCTTGAAGAAGCAACAAGGAGAATTCATTTGATCTGCGATATAAAAAAATGGCGCAGGCTAATTCTCAAGCTTGTTTCCGAGGGAGTCGAAGCCCTGTACACAAAGCAAGAAGAACGCCCGCGCTTTATCGCAGGCGTTTCACTTCTTACTCCCCTGTGTACATGAAATTTTCGACTTTTCGGAAACAGGAAATTTAAGCGAAACGCTATTCTTTAGTTTTGATTTTTATTCTATATGGTTGCCAATTTGGAATTCAAATTTAGTAAAATTTTTAAGAATTAGAAAGACGAAAAAGCAGAAAAGTAAAAGTGTTCTTCGCACGTTGAGATTCAGGAAAGTTGATTTAAAATTTGACTGGAAGGGAATAAAGTGTATTTTCGAACTGTTAATGAAAATCGGCTTCAACTTTTTGAACTGCAAAAATCATAACCAATTCGAATTAAATTCGAATCCTAATAATTATTTTCTATGAAGAAATATTTCATTCATGACGGGGGTCAACAAATAGGCCCGTTAAGTATTGAAGAGTTAAAAAGCAAAGACATTACAAGATCAACTAAAGTTTGGTACGAAGGACTTGAAGAATGGAAATCCGCAGACAGCCTCGATGACCTCAAAGTTCTGTTTACAAGCATACCACCGCCGCTACGATCAGATAATAAATTGAGCGCACCACCTCCAATTAAAAAGAAAAAAAGTATTGGAAAAATAATAGTGTGGTTTTTGGTTGGAATTGTGATAGCAGGTGTTGCTTTGGTTTTTATCAATAATCCAAATGCCGTTCCGGGAGTGAAAATTCTAATAAACACACCTAAACCAATAGTCGTCACCAGTAGAGCTAATGATACTGGCACAGACTGTAAAATCCGCCTAAACTGACCACCATTTTCCTCGGCGGGGTGATCAGTATTTT
>DAORHY010000487.1:0-1616 GCA_035438225.1 Bacteroidia bacterium | reverse complement strand
CCAGGTTCCCTGTGCGCTCATCATTGGCAAAAGAAAAGAAAGTACCGATACAAAGACTTCACTCAATGAAGCATTGCGTGAATACAATGTTTCTGTATAATACCGTTGATGAAAAAAATTCTGATCATACAAACAGCATTTACAGGCGATGTGATTCTGGCAACCGCGTTGATTGATTCAATCAGGTCTGCATTTCCGGATGTTCGGCTGGATGTCCTGGTCAGAAAAGGAAACGAATCTTTGCTGGAAAACAATCCTGCAATCCGGAAAATTCTGGTATGGGATAAACGAATAAAAAAGTTCAGGCACCTGGTTGAAATTTTACACATCATTCGTGCTGAAAAATATACAGATGTTATCAATCTTCAACGCTTTGCAAGTTCAGGGTTGCTGACAGTTTTCAGTGGTGCTAAAATCACAAGCGGTTTTAATAAAAACCCATTCTCACTCTTATTCACCCACCGTGTTCCACATATCATCGGAAACGGGAAACACGAAACGGAACGCAACCAGGAACTGATTCATTATTTCATGACAGGTCCTGCAGGAAAACCCCGGCTCTACCCTTCTCTTGAGGATGTAAACAAAGTGAGTTCTTTCAAAGCGCAGGAATACATCTGCATTGCACCGGGGTCGGTTTGGTTTACCAAAACTTTCCCCAAAAGCAAATGGGTCGAATTCATCCGTCATTCCGCAGAAAAATATCCGGGCCGCACAATTTACCTGCTCGGCTCACCGGCTGAAGAAGAATTGTGCAATCAGATTATATCAGAATCTTCCTGTAAAAAAGCGGTCAATCTTTCCGGAAAACTCAGCTTTCTTGAATCCGCAGCACTGATGAAAGATGCAAAGATGAATTTTGTGAATGATTCCGCTCCACTGCATATTGCCAGCGCCATGAATGCACCCGTGACTGCAATTTACTGTTCAACAATTCCTGCTTTTGGTTTTGGCCCCTTATCCGTTCAATCACGTATTGTCGAAACAAAGGAAAAACTATCCTGCAGGCCTTGTGGTCTACATGGATTAAAGACATGTCCCAAAAAGCATTTTCGTTGCGCAACCGAAATTGAAATTCACCAGCTTGATTAAATCGTACTATGCCGGATCTTCATTCAGAAATAAAAAACGCATTGAATGTTCTAAAGCAAGGCGGCATCATCCTGTATCCGACCGACACGGTTTGGGGGATTGGCTGTGATGCGACGAATGCAATGGCAGTTGAGAAAATCTACAAATTAAAAAACAGGACGGATCAGAAAAGCATGATCCTCCTTGTAGACAATGAGAACAGGCTGGATGCGTATGTAGAGAAAATCCCGGAAACTGCATGGGCGCTAATAGAATATGCAGACAAACCGCTCACTATTGTTTACGACAAAGGAAAAAATCTTCCTTCCATTTTGTTGCCCAAAGACGGAAGTATTGCTATTCGTGTGACACGTGATGACTTTTGCCGTATGCTTGCTCAAAGATTGAGAAAGCCACTGGTATCCACTTCCGCAAACATCAGCGGAAAACCGCATGCTGCTTCCTTCCAAGAAATCGATGAAAAAATTCTATCCGGAGTAGATTATATTGTTGACTGGAAACAACACGAGAAAACCGGGCAGCCT
>DAORHY010000486.1:0-1663 GCA_035438225.1 Bacteroidia bacterium | reverse complement strand
AACGGCAGTTCGTGCAAAAACTAAATATAAATAATATTCTCACACTCACATCACCGGTAATCTGTAATAGGAGTGAAAAAATAATTGCACTCTATTAACAACGGTAGCACGCCATAGGGTAAAAGTGAATAAAAACAGCTTCTTCAGCCGTTTTATTAACTCTTCAAAGCCTATAATGTTCATAACCCGGCGAAAATTGTAAGTGAAGTATATGAGTCCGAATTCACCGCTGTTCTTTTTGATTCCTTTGAGCAGAATATGATCCATGCCCCATGCTCGTTTGATAGTTCCGAATGGATGTTCTACGATTTGTTGTCTTAGCAGATATTTTTTCAGATCGTATTTAATTCTATTCCCATTTTCTTCCGTTGCTTTTGCATAGTGCGAACGCTCCAGAATTCTGCCGCGCGGATTAGTGGTACATTGAGCCCTTGCAGGACAAGTTGCGCAAGCGTCGGTTTTGTATTGCTTTATTTCCGTTACATATCTTTTGTATTTTTTCTGATAGAGGTTCCCATTGGTGGTTAACACTTTTTCCTGCGGACAGATGTATTGATCCTTCTCATGGTCATAGATAAATTTGTCGCCGTAATAGTTTTCTGTCGGAATTTCGTTTTTACGTGGAATTTCAGGAACTGCTACGTAGGTGATAATATCATCTTCCTTACACGCGTGGAGTTGTTCTGCATTATGATATCCTTTGTCAGCAAGAACCGTAATTTCCTCCTTATCCAGAATTTGCTTTATTTCCAGAGCAACACCATGCAATGCTTTTTTGTCATTGTCGTTTGTCACTTCGAAATGAACAATTAATTTATTTTTCTCATCCACTGCTGTTTGAACATTGTACGCTACTTCAATCACGCTTCCATGCAAAATCATTGAACGAGAATCAGGATCAGTCGTGGAGATCTGGTCTTCTCCTGATGCTTCCAGTTTTTGTTTTATGTCCAGGTATTTTCCCTGTCTGCTAAGTTGGTTCAAAATATTCTGAGTAATCTCAGTGCTGTCCTGCTCTTGTTCATCGGCTAAGGTTAATTCAACCAGATATTCTTCAATTTTATTTTCGATGTAAGTAAGCTGACGTTCAATTTTACGTGGATTGAAATTATTTTTCTTCGAATTCACTGCCCTGAATTTGGAGGAATCAATGGCAATGGTTTGGCCTTCCACCAGGTTCCAGTTTTTCATGATCTGTACAAAATACCTGAACAGATTTTTTAATCCCTCCGAATTAGCCGAACGAAAACCGGCAATAGTACGGAAGCAAGGCTTTAATCCCCGCAGCAACCACATTACTTCGACATTACGTTCACATTCACGCTCAAGAAGACGGGAAGTACGGATGCGGTTCAGGTATCCATACAAGTACAACTTCAACAAATCTTTCGGATCATACGCCGGGCGGCCTTCAACAGCCGGTAAGGTATTCGCAAAGCCCAGTTTATGAAGATCAAGAGCCTGAATAAACAAATCAATAATACGTACCGGATGCTCCTTTGGAATCATCTCTTCCAGACTTACCGGAAAAAGCAATGCTTGTTCCCGGTCAACTCCTGTTTGAAAAGCCATGGTTGTTCTTTTCTTAAAGATGGTTCAAATAAAAATGAATGAAACAGAAATATTAAATTTTTGTAAATAGTTTTTGCACAGTCTGACGGTT
>DAORHY010000485.1:0-1678 GCA_035438225.1 Bacteroidia bacterium | reverse complement strand
AATTCGAAGAGTTTCACCGTTGCCAGGGCATCTCCATGTGCCCGGTGCCGGTTTTCCAGCTGAATTCCCAGAGAAGAACATAAGTTTCCAAGGCTGTACGAACGGTGACCGGGTATGAGTTTTCTGCTGAGTTTTACTGTGCAGAGATAATCTCTGGAAAAGGAATAGCCAAGGGATTTGTATTCCTGACGGATGAACGTATAGTCAAATTGAGCATTGTGGGCAACAAGGGTTGCTCCATCCGTAAACTGGATGATATCCTTGGCCAGCTCAAAGAATTTAGGAGCATCCTGCACCATTTCATCGGAAATACCGGTGAGACGGGAAATAAAAGGAGGAATGGAACACTCAGGATTAATTAGGGAAACAAATTCATCAATTACCCGGTTCCCGTCGTGGAGGTAGATAGCAATTTCTGTAATTTTATCCTGAAGTGCATTTCCACCGGTGGTTTCTACATCCACAATTGCATACCGGGTGTTTCCAACGATCATGAATACGAAGATACAAATCCGCCCTTATTTTTCCTTGCCTTTTCAGGTGTAAATAAAAAAAGCGCAACCGGATGGGCTGCGCTTTTAAAATGTTGCCGGAAACAATTACTGGATCAGGAATTTGTCAGACAGGATGCCCATTCCGTTTTCATCGGAAACAACGTAGTAATACAGCCCTGTGGCCAGATTCCCGCGCCGGATTTCAAATTCTGTCTGGTTCGGTTCAGCAAGTGAGGAACTTACAGTCGAGATCAAACGGGATTGCTGATCGAAAATGCTCAATGTTGGTTTTCCCAGCGGAGACTTTGAAGTAATCCTCAAAGTAGCTTGTTCGGACATCGGACTGGGGAAGAATTTATAATCAGTAACATTATCAGAAATTTCATCGATCCCAACAGTCGTTGAACGAATTGCAATGTTGGTCATGCTGATTCCATTGATCGTCGAAAAGGTACCCCCGGCAACAAGACGGCCGCCGTATGTTCCGAGAGAGAAGACTTTTGCTCCGGCTGAAAAGGTTGCAGATAAAGTGTCCCACGGTGTGTTGTACCCTTTTTGAGAAATGTTGGTTGAAACACGTGTCTGTCCGGCTCCCCAGGTGGCGCTGACTGTAAATTCACCCCCGGTAAAGATTTTAGACCATGAGGTGAGGATGGCGTACACTTTTGAAGGCGATGTATAAGGGTTCAGCGGAATGGAATAACTGTTGCCGTCCGAAACACAAATACCAAAAGAAGGAGAAACGGTGAAGTCGCCACCGACATACAGGTACTTTGTGGTCGAATTGTTCAACTGAAAGGAACCAAGTGCATAAACCTGCCCGTTCAGACTACCGATAGAAGTCCAGGTGGAGCCATTCAGCTTCATCACACCGAATGGAAAACCACCGATATAAAGGTTGCCCAGGTGTTCCGTCATTGCTTTAACTTCTCCGGTTACAATCGTACTGTTCGGATTTACCCAGTTGCCTGCCTGCAATTTGGCAATTTTATTAACAGCAATTGAGTTGGAAGATGAGAACGGACCCCCTGCATAAAGAATATCTGCATATACATACAAGCAGTTTACGTTTGAGTTAAAACCATGCGCAACTTCAACCCAGTTACCGCCGGATAATTTAGCTACCCGGTTAATGGCTGTCGCTCCTGAATGTGTAAAAGAACCGCCCGCATATAATTCATTAT
>DAORHY010000484.1:0-1703 GCA_035438225.1 Bacteroidia bacterium | reverse complement strand
CCTTTACTTCGAAGAATGACTTGCTTGCTTTGTCATAATCATTCGTCATGTAAAAGGAATAGCCGAGTTTAAAATTCACTTCATCTCTTCGTTCCTGGCTGAGATCGTTCCTGTCAATTTTAGCAAGGAATTCAATTGCTTTTTTATATTTCTTTTGTTTGAAATACAAAATACCCATGTGGTAAATTGCCTCTTCGTAATGCGGATTTTCCGGATAGTCATCCATGAACTTCAACAAGAGGTATTCCGCATCGCGGTGAAAGAGCTCAGCTGCGCAAAGTGCTGCATAAAAAGAAGAATTTCCTTTTGCTTCAAGTGACAAAGGGTGTGTGCTTTCGAGAACTTTTTGAAATTCCTTTTGTGCAACTACATACTTTTGCTTGCTGAACAACTCCAATCCCAATTGATAATCGCGTTCAGGGTCAGTATAAATGGCTGTTTGCTGGGAAAAAGCACGAACGGACAGAAGCAGGAAGACCCAAAAAAGTCGTGTTGACATAGTAGAGTACGGGGAATTTTAAAATTGAAACGGGATGCGAACAAAATTATTGGAAACCACTGCTTAAGACCTTTTGAAGCCCTTGTAGTTACCAACATAGTTTTAAACATGAGTAACCTAAACCCCTGATTCCCAGTATAAATTTTCTTTGCTTCAACTTTATTCTCCCAAATCAGAACATTTGACACAATCACACTCATGAGAAAGCAATGGATTCTTCTCCTTACCCTCAATGCATTTTGTATCATGGTTGCATTCATGGCCTGCAAAAAAGAAAAAGAGACGGAACTGGAATTTGACACACAGGCAACACAGGATAATTCTCTGGCAGAATCCACCTTTAATGATGTCAATAATATTGCGAACCAGGCAATTGAAAATGGCCAGGGAGGACTGCTAACCTACAGGTTTAACGAAGGCAGCAGTTTCCTCAGTGTATGTGCAACCGTAACCGTTACTCCGGATTCTTCAGGCCCGGGGGGTACGCTGGATATAGACTTCGGATCACAGAATTGTTTGTGCAGAGATTACCGGTACCGGCGCGGTATCATCCGTGTCCATTATACCGGCGCCTACCGTGACTCTGGGACAGTGATAACGACGACCTTCAACAACTACTTTGTGGGGAGGGATTCTTCGAATATGTACAGCATAACAGGACAGAAAACCGTTACAAATAAAGGACACAATGCAGATCAGCACCTTTGGTATACCATCAATGTGAACGGACAACTTGAAAATAAAAACGGACAAATCCTGACCTGGAATTCCCAACGGGAACGGGAATGGATCACCGGGGAATCAACATCAGGATTGAACGGATGGCTGGATGATCAGTATTATATCCGTGGCAGTGCTTCCGGCACAAGCTTCGAAGGCACTTCGTTTTCGGTAAATATTACAAAGCGGCTCTGGGTTGCCCTGGATTGCGCTTTTGTCAAAGAAGGCACCTTTGAACTCACTCCTACCGGAAAACCGACCCGGACCTTCGATTACGGCAACGGAATCTGCGACGACAGTGCCACAGTTACTGTGAATAACACTGTTTTTCCAATTCGACTGAGGTGATTCTGAATGTATTCTGTTTTGTTCAAGAAAGGCCCTCCGGTTGAAACCAATGGGCTTTTTCTTTTGTTACTTTTGCCGTATGTACATTTTGAAGATAAAAGGCACGGCAAAAATTCCGGACTATGTACAGTTGCGT
>DAORHY010000483.1:0-1714 GCA_035438225.1 Bacteroidia bacterium | reverse complement strand
GATATCGCACACAGAATAAAAATGGATCCGGTAGAACTCCGGATGAAAAACTTTCTTGATTCAAACACATTGACTGTGGGGGAATACAGGATCACCTCCAACGGAAGCAGGGAATCCCTGCAACAGGTTGCGGAACAATCCGATTGGAAAAACAAGCACGGGAAACTCCGGTACGGCCATGGTATCGGAACCGGCTGTGGATTTTTCATCAGCGGAAGTGCATTGCCGATTATCTGGAATGAATTGCCGCAATCTTCCGTTCACCTCAAAGTAGATTTTGACGGACGTGTTGTAATCAGCTCCGGAGCCAGCGATATCGGTCAGGGCAGCGATACGATGCTCATGATCATCGTTGGGGAAGTGCTTGGCATTGGCCCCGATAAACTCTTTGTACTTGCTGCAGATACGCTTCTCACGCCGGTGGATCTGGGCAGTTATTCAAGCCGTGTAACCTTTATGGCCGGGAATGCAGCCAAGAACGCTGCAGAAAATCTCCGCAAAGAAATTACTGAAACGATTTCCAAAAATACCGGGGTTTCCGCTGAAGAATTAAATTTCTCGGGTGGAAGAGTATACAGCAACGACAAAAGCGTTGATCTGAGCTGGGAGGACGCCATTGTGCTGTTAACTGCAAAACGCGGAGCTGTGAGTGTCAGTGGAAAATACATTTCACCGAAACTCGGCGGACAATTTAAAGGTTCCGGTGCAGGGCTGAGCCCCTCCTACTCGTTCGGTGCCTGCGTAACTGAAGTGGATGTTAACACAAAGACAGGACAGGTAAAACTGCTGAATATCTGGGGAGCGCACGATTGCGGTAAGGCCATCAATCCACTTGCAGTGGAAGGACAACTGGAAGGCTCCTGGCACATGGGTATTGGTCAGGCACTGAGTGAAGAAATGACCTATTACAAAGGACTGATTGTAAACAACAATTTCCTCGACTACAAAATCCCGACTTCACTCGATACACCGGAAATACAGACCAACATCATTGAAACGAATGACCCGGAAGGACCTTTTGGAGCAAAGGAATGCGGAGAAGGGGCATTGCATCCCGTCATTCCTGCGATCGCGAATGCGATTTACGATGCTGTCGGTATCCGCATTACTAAGTTGCCAATCAAGGCAGACGATGTATTGCGTTTGATGAAATCAACGCGTACAGAAAAGATTGAAATCCAGGAGCGATGATCAGCGAGAAACGATACCTCCAACCCCAGAGCCTTTCCGAAGCCGTTCGCTTTGCACATGAAAACGAATTGTCGTTTCGGTACCTTGCAGGAGGTACGGATGTGCTCGTAAATAAATTCCAGGCCAACGAAGATTCCTCTTGTCTCATTGACATCACCGGAATTCCCGAATTAAAGCAGGTAACCACGAATGGGAACCACATCCAAATCGGAGCACTGGTGCGGCTGGATGAATTGAAACGCCACGACATTCTGCAAAACAATTTTCCGGCACTCCTCACTGCAGCACATTCTGTTGCTTCACCTGTCCTTCGGAAATCAGCCACACTCGGCGGAAACATTCTTTGTGAAAACAGGTGCATATTTTATAACCAGAGCGAATGGTGGCGTGAAGCTGTCGGATATTGCCTGAAGTGTGATGGAGACATTTGTATTGCCACCGGGGGAAAGAAAGCCTGCTTTTCAAAATTTGTTTCTGATACCGCACCGGTATTGATCAGCATGGATGCTGAAATAGAAATCCA
>DAORHY010000482.1:0-1726 GCA_035438225.1 Bacteroidia bacterium | reverse complement strand
AGATCAATGCCTGCTGCTTCCGATTGATGTGGCAACCCGTACACAGGAATCAGCCCTGATCACTGAAGCAGAAGTCATTTCTTCAGTTTCTTTCTGGAATAAACAACACACGATGATCTTCACGATTCATCACATGAAAATATATAAACTCTTCAAGGGAAACGCCGGAATACAGGAATTTGACATTATCACAGAAGGCGGTTCAGTTGGACTGGACCGGATTGACGTGACTTCCAACATCAGATTGTCTCCGGGACAACAGGGAATCTTCTTCTGTAATGTTTCCGGTATTGACAAATTAATCAGTGTTCCCGGAGTAGCGACTTTATACGATGCATACGGAAGTGAACAGGGCTTTATTGAATATAACGTTAAAGAAAATACTGCTTCCACTCCATTCTTTCAATTTAATTCAATTACAGGGCAGCTTTACAATGAATTAGTGGGATTTACCGGTAGACAATTCCAGCAAATTGCACCCAATACAATTTTGAATCAAAGCATCCAAAACTTAAATGTACCGAAAGGCGGAGGCAATTCGACACTGGCTGTTCCTACGATCACTTCTTTTACCCCAACTTCCATCACAGCAGGTACGCGTTCACTGCTCACGATCAATGGGACCAATTTTGGTGCAACACGCGGTACAGGTTATGTAGAATTTAAGAATGCAAATGACGGTGGCGCTACCTACGTACAAGCGAAAGCGATTGACTACCGGACATGGACCAATACACAAATTACCGTTTGGGTACCCAGCAGCTCTCTTTCCAACGGGCCCAGCGCCGGAACCGGAACAATTCGTGTCACCAACAGTGACCCTGCTACAGTCACCAGCGCCGGAACACTCACGATAACCTATTCTCATATCAATGTTGAATACAACAATACCGGATTTTATTCAGAACACATCAACGACAACGCAACTGGTGGCTATACGTTTCAAATGGAATCTGCCCGTTTTGCTACAAATGCCCCGGCGGTTGCTGCTTTCACAAGGGCAATGAATACATGGACCTGCAACACGAATATCCGCTGGGACATTGGAGCCAATACTGCAATCGATACCGTACTTGCTGACGGAATCAATGTTGTTCGTTTTGATATCGGACCATCCCTTCCTGCGGGTGTGCTTGGTCGTGCCACCAGCCGGTTGAGCGGGTGTGTCGGCGGCGCTGATACTGTATGGACAGTTACCGAAATTGATGTTATTTACGATGGTGCCGCTGCCGGTTTTGCCTGGCAGTACGGTCCCGCTGTCGCCGGTGCTGGGCAGGTGGATTTTGAATCCGTTTCCGTACACGAATTAGGCCATGCCCACCAGTTGCAACACATCATTCTGCCGGGTGCAGTCATGAATTATTCGATTGCTGTCGCTCAGACGACAAGGACACTCAATGCGGCCAATGACATTGCCGGGGGAAACTTTGTAATGACCAAAAGCACTGCAGCTCATGGTGCATGCAAACTCATCGCAAATGCAATGACCCCCTTGAATCTTGCTTCCAGTGTGAGTATAGCAGCCAGTCCCGGTTCGTCAGTTTGTGCTACCACCAATGTTACCTTCACTGCAACACCTGTCGTTCCTGCCGGAACGCCTTCCTACCAATGGAAGAAAAACGGTGGTAATGTTGGGACAAACAGCACAACTTATTCAAGTGCATCCTGGGCCAACGGGGATGTGATTACCTGTGTCATGACCGTAAGCGGCGGATGCAATGAAGTG
>DAORHY010000481.1:0-1731 GCA_035438225.1 Bacteroidia bacterium | reverse complement strand
CGAACATGGAAGTAAAGCGGGCAATCGAACAAAGTGCCAACTATTACACAACACCCGGTGATTCCCTGGGTTACGGTATTCCCAATTTTATTGTTGCAGATCTGTTGTTGGGCGGTACTGTACTCGACCTTTCATCAGATGATAATTTGCTCAGCGTGTTTCCGAATCCATTCAGCCGTAATTTTGAGATCAGCTTTTATTCGGGCACAACACAGACACTCAACCTGATTCTTGTGAATGAGCTGGGGCAGGAGGTGAGTTCAGCTTCCGCACAAATACAGGGAGGAAAAACAAATTCAATCTCCTTTCCGGCGCTATCCTCGCTTCAAAGCGGAATTTATTTTGTCAGGGTGATTTCCAAATCGAAATCTTTTCTCAGAAAAGTTGTGAAAATATAACATCCATCGCTGTTTTCTGATGTTGGATTTCCATTGGAGATTGCTTTCCTGTTCAAAATAAATTAACGGGAGAATTTCTCCGCGGAAAATTTTTCCTTACTGTTTAAATTCGTGATAAACACTTTCAATCGCATCGGCCAGCTTCCTGTCCTTTTCGGTGACAATATCTCCGGCATCGTGAGTCGATAAACGAATTTCGACTTTGTTCCATAGGTTTTTCCATTCCGGATGATGATTCATCCTTTCTGCAATAAAAGCGACTCTTGTCATGAAGGAAAAAGCCTGCGCAAAATCCTTGAATTCAAAATCTGCATTGAGAGAATTGTTTTCTTCTTTCCACATGGTTCATAGTTTTTTGGAAAAATCATGAAAACGGAAAATTCGACCGATCCCATAAAAAAAACCGGGGTCAATGGATGCCTTTTCCGGCAAGGTAACGCTCAGCATCGAGTGCCGCCATGCAACCTGTTCCTGCTGCTGTCACAGCCTGACGGTACACTTTATCTGCAACATCACCGGCTGCAAATACTCCTTCACGGTTGGTTTTTGATGTCCCGGGGATTGTCTTCACATAACCGGTTTCATCCATTTCGAGCCAGGGTTTGAAAATATCCGAATTCGGTTGGTGGCCAATGGCAACAAAGAAGCCGGTCACATTCAATGTTCTGTCTTGCCCGGTCTTTGAATTGCTTACCACAACACCTTCTACGGTTTTCCCACCAATAACTTCCTTCGTCTGTGTGTTATACAGCACTTCGATATTGGGTGTATTCAGCACACGGTGTTGCATGGCTTTGCTGGCTCGCATTTCATCGCGGCGGACAATCATATACACTTTCTTACACAGTTTAGCGAGATATGTTGCTTCTTCTGCGGCAGTATCACCCGCGCCGACTATAGCAACGTCCTGGCCTCTGAAGAAGAATCCATCGCAGACAGCACAAGCCGATACCCCGAAACCGTTTAGTCGTTGTTCTGATTCCAATCCCAGCCATTTTGCAGATGCGCCTGTTGCAATGATTACAGAATCAGCTGTGAGAATCTTGGTTTCGTCGACAATTACTTTGTGAACAGGGCCGGTGAAATCGACAGCAGTTGCGTAGCCGTAGCGGATATCTGTTCCAAATCGCTCTGCCTGTGCTTTGAAATCTTCCATCATCTCCGGACCCATTGTACCTTTCGGGTAACCGGGATAATTTTCAACTTCAGTCGTTATTGTCAGCTGACCGCCGGGTTGTAGTCCCTGGTAAAGGACAGGCTTCAGATCAGCACGTGCAGCATAAATGGCCGCTGTATATCCTGCCGGTCCCGATCCAATGATCAGGCATTTTAC
>DAORHY010000480.1:0-1744 GCA_035438225.1 Bacteroidia bacterium | reverse complement strand
TTCAACTTTAAAATTCTCAAGAGCTTCCTTCATGTTCTGAATTCCCTGCACCACCTGCTTTTCACTTTCCCACTTTGCTCTGATTTGGCTGCGTTGTTCATTCAGATTTGCAATCTCTTCATTCAATTCACCAAGTTTACGGTCGTCTTTTTCGCGTTTGATCGCTTCTCTTTCGATTTCCATCTGCATGATGCGGCGGTTCATTTCATCCAGCTCTTCCGGCAGTGAATCAATTTCAAGACGGAGTTTGGAAGCAGCCTCATCCATCAGGTCAATTGCCTTGTCCGGAAGGAAGCGGTCTGAGATGTAACGCTCACTCAATTCTACTGCAGCAATAATCGCTTCATCCTTGATCCGTACTTTATGATGAGTTTCGTAGCGCTCCTTCAATCCACGCAGGATTGAAATCGCATCCTCTGTGCCCGGTTCCTCTACGTTCACTTTCTGGAACCGTCTTTCCAGCGCTTTGTCCTTTTCAATATATTTTTGATATTCTCCAAGGGTGGTTGCGCCAATCGCTCTCAGTTCACCTCTGGCGAGTGCAGGTTTTAAAATGTTCGCAGCATCCATTGCGCCTTCACCGGCACCGGCGCCAACCAGAGTGTGTATTTCATCAATGAACAAAACAATATCACCTTCTGCACCGATAACTTCTTTCACAACGGATTTCAACCGTTCTTCAAATTCTCCTTTGTATTTAGCCCCTGCAATGAGCGAACCCATGTCGAGTGAAAAGATCTGTTTACTTTTCAGATTTTCCGGTACATCACCATTGATAATACGATGCGCCAGCCCTTCTGCAATTGCGGTTTTTCCAACTCCGGGTTCTCCGATGAGTATGGGATTGTTTTTTGTCCTGCGGGAAAGGATCTGCAATACACGCCGGATCTCTTCGTCCCGTCCGATGACTGGATCAAGTTTGCCCTGTCGTGCAAGTTCATTCAGGTTCTTTGCATATTTATTTAATGCGTTGTAGGTATCCTCGGCTGTTGCACTGTTTACCTTGTTGCCTTTTCTTAATTCAAGAATTGCAACTTTTGTATCCTTCTCATTGATCCCTTCATTTCTTAACAATTGTCCGATTTTATCTTTGGACATCACCAATGCAAGAAATAGATGTTCCAGTGAAACGAACTCATCTCCGAAAGTTTTAGAGAGCGTAAGGGCATTCTGCAGAACCTTATTTGTAGCTTCTCCCAAGTATTTCTGACCACCACTTACACGAGGCAATCCTTCTGCAAGGCTATTCATCAATGAAGCTACTTTATCGGGATTCGCATTGACTTTTTTTAATATAAATGGAATGACATTTTCATCTACATCCATCATCCCAAGCAACAAATGCACCGGTTCGATTGCTTGCTGACCGAGCCGTTCAGCATGTTGCTGAGCCTCCTGAATTGCTTCCTGGGATTTGATCGTGAAATTGTTGAAGTTCATAATTTTCAATTTTAGTTAAACTGATCATCAAAGAACTGACCAGCCTCATTTCCTCTTTGTTTTCGGAACAAAATGTCCGTTTTATGCCACTCAATGCGACAAAATGTCTTTCCGGAAACCGGCTTTTCTGAAATCCATGACGGGAATCATTCCACCAACGGAACTATACTTATATTATTACATCGAATGGGATTGGAAAAATAGATTCGGTGAGTTCATTAATTCAAAATAAGTAAAAAACACAGACGTATGGATATCGAAATCAGACCGGAAATGAAAATTGAAGAATTGCAGGCGGCTGGGT
>DAORHY010000479.1:0-1784 GCA_035438225.1 Bacteroidia bacterium | reverse complement strand
AAACCCAAAATGTTCTTCAAAATTCTGATCTTCAGATGCAATTACTGCTAAAGGCATTGCCGCACTCATTTCATTGATCGGCGTCCAGTCTTTAATGAGTTTCATACTCTTCCCGCCTGACTTTTGTTCAACGCAACGGATCAGCATTAGCGGTGTAACCGGCACCGGTACAAAACGAAACACGATCACCGAACCGACACTCAGTCCGATAAACCAAAGGATTATTTTAATAAATATCCGAAGTATTTTTTTTACCATAATTTCATCATTGTTCCCAGAAGCCCCATACTGATTTACCTGGTATTCTAATTAAACTGAACGAACCTGCACGATTATTCCCAGCTAATCAAGACCTCTTCGCCGGTATTCAGATCAAACCAGAAGATTGTATCATCCGCCTGCTTTTTCGATTTGAATTCCTTACCTTTTACAATCAACTGCATACCCTTGACTGAAAAAGAAAGGCTTTTCAAATCCACCGGAGAACCATTTTTAATTTTGACCTGATTTCCGTTCACCGGCATGCAATCAACCTTGGCAATTGCCTGTTGATAGTCCAGGTAGTCCCGGATGGTGGTAAGGTTGAGGCTTCCTTCATCTCTGAAAGCCGATTGCCTTTGCAGCACTTTTTCAAATTCCGGATCAATATAAAAATGATTTTTCTCCCTTCGATAAAATCCAGTGGTTGAGTCCAGTCTTGCCGGGTAAGAATGAATGATACAGGTGCCGCGGTTCAGCACAAGATCGTTTAATTTTGATTCAGACATACAATACTGCCACAATCCGCCATCCGGTAAATCAAGGGTATTCATTGTTCTCCAATGAAGAAGGGATCTGCTGCGGGAAGGATGTTCCCAGAATTCAGGTACAGGAAAGCGGTCTCCCCAACCGGAATAAGGGACCGTGAGAAAGGAGTAGAAAACATAAGGAGCAAAGACAGCGCTGTCTTCATAATAACTGTTCCAGAAATATTTTAATCCATGCTTGAGCCAAAGGTCTGCTGCATAATACCTGGAAGAACTGTCGAGGCCATCACAAGCCAGGTCTTCCCTGTTGCTTTTTACTGCATTGTCATAGCCATGATCAATCCAGCTAACCGGATGAAATATTTTTTCTGTTTCTTCCAACGCTTCGTTCAGCATGGATCGTGTGGTGGTGTAATGCTCCGGAGTATGCAGACAAATTTCATTCCCTTCCTTCTGGAGTTCAACCAGAAAATCCCTGAATCCGGAAGTATTCTTTATTGACGCAGATTCTGATTTTACAAACCCGGCTTTATCAGAATTCATGACTTTATCCGGATTCGAATAAAACACGCTCTTGGTAACCGGAATTCGGTTTTTGACAAAGCCTGCGACAGCATCGGAAGCATGTTGAATTGAATCTGATCCGAAAAAAATGGCTTTTTGTGTTTGCATATCCGTATAATCTGCATGCTCCGTCCAGATCAATGCCGCTGTTCTGCCTTCCGGATTTTTCATCAGGCGCGGGAAAGATTTTTTCTTCCAGTCAGTATACACTGTAAAACTGTTCAATAGTGTATCCCCTGGAGAAAAGCAGCTCCGGGATAGATCTTCATAAACACTCTTTTTCCCTCTGAGCAGAGGAAATCGCAGCAAGGGGTGATCCAGGTTCAAATCAAAATTCAGGAAACAACGCCGCGCTACAGGATCGAGTTGCAGGGATGAAAGTTCATCTGCAGAAGGTATCATAAACCCTTTCTTTGCTGCACCTGCAATAAAACCACCGTGGCCCAGCCAGTACTCGGACTGAAATATCCCCGT
>DAORHY010000478.1:0-1807 GCA_035438225.1 Bacteroidia bacterium | reverse complement strand
AATTAAAAAAACAAAAACTTTAAACTGTTTTACCCTCATACACAACCCGGATATTGAAGGCTAAAAATACAAATATTATAGCGGCGCGAATCAACTGATTTTCCAATTTAAGAAAATTTTAAGATTCACTCTCCAATCTGAAAAAGCAAAGGCTGTTCCCGGATTTCCGAAACAGCCTTTGCTTTTTTAAACCAGTCGTTTACTCAATTGTAATTCTGATTGTCCTGACCTCCGACTCTTTTTCAATGACGAGGAAATAAATCCCGCGTGCATAAGCAGTGAGGTCGAATTCTTTCAGGTTATTGCCTTCAGCAACCGGACACTCTTCGTTGAGCATAACATCCCCCAGCAGATTCACCAGCTTGAAGTGATACTTCGCTATCGATGACGAATTGAAAGAAAGGTTCAGTTTGCCGGTGGTTGGATTTGGATACGCACTCATTTCATCCAAGTAAACCTCTTCGGCCCCATTTTCAGTCCGGCAACCCAAATTGACAGCAATCGTCTTGGATGTAGTGACTGAGGCACCACAGGTGTTATTCGCTTTCACCGTGAGGGTTACAGAGGAAGATGTCGCCGTGGTAAATTTGACAGTTACCGAAGTTCCCGTGGAGGAACCAACAAACGATGCGCCTCCCGTTAATGTCCAGGTGTAGGACGTTGCACCGGTAACTGCGGAAATCGAATAGGCACCGGCAGCCAGACTCTTACACACAGATGCAGAACCTGTAATCACTCCAGGCTGATCGGTTCTCGCTGAAACAGCGAGCGAACTTGCAGTACTCGAACCACAACAATTGTTTGCTTTTACAGTGATATTTCCCGTATTGGTAAAGCTGTTTCCGTACGTAACCTTGATGGAAGTCCCGTAATTGTTGGTGATGGTCGCTCCGGAAGGAACAGTCCACATGTAGGATGCTGCTCCTGGGACTGCTGAGATAGAATAAATTTGTCCTGTCTTCCGACACAGATTTTTGGTTGGTCCGCTGATCACTCCCGGTTGGTTCGGTTTGGATTGGACAGCCCACGATGCAACAGGACTGTTGCCGCAAGCATTCGAAGCGTAAACTGTAACCATACCGGAGACAAAACCGGATGGGAATGAAATTTCAACTTCCGGATGCAATGCAGCGCTTCCGCAGTTGTTGTAATTTGCCTGGGTGGTCGTTAAAGGATTTCCGGAATGTCCACATCCATCGCTGATCACGGCACCTGCCGGTGCTGTCCAGGTGAAGGAGGTCACATTTTGCATGATATCAAGTTCAAAATCATACATACTGCCTCCGCAAACCCCAGAACTTGGATTGTCGCCATCCGGGCCATCCCAGTCATTGAATACCGGTGCCGGTGGTACACTTCCTGAAGAAGCAACGGCAACCGAAACGGAACCGGTACAACCTTTTGAATCTGTAATGAGGACAGAATAATTGCCTGCCGAAATGTTCGATGCAGTTGGATTGGTATTTCCACCCGGCGACCACACATACGTGTAGCCTGGCGTTCCACCGCTTGCAGTTACAGAAGCGCTGCCTGTTGACAAGCCACATCCTGAAGGTGTAGATGAAGTTGTTCCGGCCACAATTGCGGGCACCGAAATTGTTGCATCAGCAGATGCTGTACAGCCGTTTGCATCGGTAACTGAATAGTTATAGTAACCGCCTGTCAGGTTTGTACTCGGAGTACTTCCATACGTGTACCCGGGTGTTCCACCATTGGGAGTTAAAGAAACGCTGCCGGTTTGTCCGAAACAATTAGGCTGAGTTGCAACCGCACTCAAAGTAAGCAATGCAGGTTGAGTCAAAGTTCC
>DAORHY010000477.1:0-1824 GCA_035438225.1 Bacteroidia bacterium | reverse complement strand
AATACATTATGCGAATTCGAATTCAATGCTAGTAACTGATTCAGTTCTTTACGGTTTAGTGAGTCGTCTTGTGGAGTATCGATGGCAGGACTAGAATGTCACTTTGTATAGACAGTTGTACAAGCCAATATTGCAGCTTTTGACGGATGCATAATACGGTGATCATCATCGTCACCGGAAATAATAACAACAGGCCATGATACGTTGCCCCCGCAGGGGAAAGCATCAGCATTGTAATGGAGATGAGAGACAATGATCCTTCAACAAAATCAGGCTGATGTTTGTATTTGTAAAATAACCAGGCGCTTGCAGTGATTGTGCAAATCAGAATTCCGTATTTAAAGACGTAGAAAAGAGCAACAGATTCAACTACCGGATTTGGATTCTCAAATTTATCAGGGAGAAACAGCCGGTGCCCCAGGGAATTCCAGGATTGAAAACTCGCTGACCACGGCGATTGTCCTTCAAGGTTCCCATCCAGGTGTTGAAAGAGCACAGAGCGGAAAAAATCAAGGTAAACCTGTTTCCCAAGAACTGCCACAGAGAGAAGATTGATCAATAGAAAAACAATACCTGTCGAGAGAAGGGATTTCCATCTTTGTTCAATGACTAGTGTTGGAATGAAGACCAGGGGAAAGTATTTCGCAGCAATGCCGGTTCCCAGTACAATGCCCGTACTGCCAGCGTACCCTTTCAATAAAAAGAAGTATCCGGAAAAAAGGAGAAAAAGAATCACCAGGTACAACTGCCCCAACACCAGATTATTCACCAATGCAATTCCGGTCAGGAGGAAAATTATAGCACTACCACTGACTGAAAGACCCGAAATCCTTTTCATCAGGAGAATGATTGGAATAATTAATAAAACATTGAATATTAGCCAGATGCGTTTAGCTGTCATTGAATCGAAACCGGTAAACGGGAGCAGTACAAAGGCTGTAGGAGGCGGGAAAGGAGAGAATTTCCCTGTTTCAATCATACCATGCTTATAAATCTGTTCCTGAAACCAGGGCTTGTGGTAAAGGCTGTCAGTATTTTGATTTTCAGCAACCAGACAGGCAGAAACAAAATAATTCGGAAAATCACTTTGCATTTTTTTCCAGCCAGGAACGATACCAAAAAACAGTGGAAACATGCACAGTACCATTGCAATACCAACAGACCACCTGGTCCTGCGAAATAGTATGTGTTCTGTAAATCCCATTTGAAAACAAAGGAATGAATATTTACTAAATTCGCGGCGTGAAAGCGGAATGAGTGAGTGGTGATTCGTAAACCCTAATTGAAAAATTATTCATTCTTAAGTCTTAAACTCTTGCTTTCACTATATACTTCATGAGCTTTCTAAAAGACCAATAACTCATAACTCATAACTCATAACTCACAACTCATCATATGGCCACCGACCGTTTTCAGTACCACGATTATTACCAGGTTGATGAATTATTAACCGAAGAGCATATCCTCATTCGCAACAGTGTACGTGAATGGGTAAAGAAAGAAGTATCGCCCATTGTAGAAGATGCGTGTCAAAAGGCGACTTTCCCAAAACAATGGATCAAAGGCCTTGCAGAAATCGGTGCTTTTGGCCCGTACATTCCTGTTGAATACGGTGGCGGTGGACTGGATCAAATTGCTTATGGCCTGATCATGATGGAATTGGAGCGTGGGGATTCGGGATTGCGTTCAACTGCTTCTGTCCAGAGCTCACTCGTGATGTATCCAATCTATACTTATGGCAGCGAAGAGCAAAGAAAAAAATACCTTCCGAAACTTGCCTCCGGTGAGTGGATGGGTTGTTTTGGACTGACAGAGCCCGACCAT
>DAORHY010000476.1:0-1850 GCA_035438225.1 Bacteroidia bacterium | reverse complement strand
GAACAGGAAATTCTCAGGTACATCCGCAAGGGCCATGCTGCAAAGGAAATTGCAGGACTCCTTGGTCTGCGTGTAAATACAATCAATTCTTATAAAAAAAGCCTGTTTAAAAAACTGAAAGCCCGAAATGCTGCAGATGCAATCCGTATTGCAAATGAATGGGGGCTTTAACTCTTTGTATGAAACCCATTCTCGAATACATCAAACCGCTGAGGAGTATTTTTGAAATCAGTAGCGATGGGATACTCATCACTACACGTTCCGGGAAAATTATTTATTTCAATCCTCTGCTTTCGAAACTGATCAACGCAACACCGGCAGCCCTGAAAGGAAAAAATTGTACCCTTGTTTTTCCGGATCTGAATTGCGAAGCAATTGATAAAAAATTATTTAAAAAAAAGTCTGTGAATGGAACGGTATCTTTTCCTGTAGGAAAAAAATCATCCGGAAAGGAAATTCAACTGATGGCGTGTCATCTCGGATCAGAAGAAAATCCCATTGGAATCCAGTTCATTTTTCGCAACCCGAGCAAAACGACTGAGAAAGAAAAATTTTCACCGAAAAATCAATCGATTCTGAAAGTAATGGACAACCGTCCGGACATTGGCTGGATTGTTTCTGATGTGCAAACAGGTAAGAATCTTTTTGCAAGCAGCGGAATGGAAGCACTCACCGGGTGGACAAAAGAGGAATATATAGATGGTGGATGGGGATTCGGCCTTTCAATTATTCATGAAGATGATGTTGAAAAAACAATGGAAGTATTTAAGATGAACCTTGATAAAAGGAATCATCAGCCCTTTGTTCATGACCACCTGACATGGGAGACAGTGTTCCGTTATAAAAAAAAGGACAAAGGATACATCCGCATTAAAGTGCTGACCAGTGTATTGGAAAGGGACTCGAACCAAATGGTGAAGTTTCTGATTGCATCCTTCTCATTATTTAATAAGAGTTCGGATAAAAAGGAAATGAGCAGCTCCGACTCATCCCAGCATGATTCCATACGGATAATAGATGGGAAACCGTATATCAACCTGGAGTTCCTGCAATCCTTAAGAAAAAATAAGTTGTTGTCCCCTGCCAACGATGATCTCCCGGAATTAAGTGAAAGGGAACTTGAAGTCCTTTTATTAACATCCGAAGGTCTGTCATCGGAACAAATTGCAGACAAACTGCATGTCAGTTCCCATACCATTAAAACTCACCGGAAAATGCTCCTGAAAAAACTGGGGGCAAAAAATGCAGCAGAACTAATCCGAAAAGCAGAAAAAATGGGGTTTTTCTGAAAATCACCCCTTAATACCCTAATAATAGGGTATTAATTCCCCTCTATTAGGTATTTCGTAATGTGTTGATTTAGTCCACATTTGTTGAACTTTTCACACTAGCTCCAAATTATTCTATCTTTTCTGAAGCCCGGGGGACGCAGCCTCCGGGTTTTATAATTTATATCAGTTCCATCCTTTGAAGAAAGTGGAATTCAGGATTATTTACAGGCTACAAATATGTAATATATTAATTTTCAATGCACTAATTGCAGAATTCAATTTTCAATTGATTATTAAAATTTCACCCTCCAATTTCCTGCCTTCGCGGTTTCAATCCGGATACTTTACCAATATTGATTGCCCCCGACAAGCTCAGGAATTACTTTGCAGCCATAATCATCCACACAATGACATCCATCGACATCCAGGACTTTATTCATGTGTACAGTATGTTTTCCTTTCGTAACGGAACAAAGGAACCGGGGATCATCATTAATAAATACAACCTCACCCTCTCGGAAATAGAATACTTCTTCATTCCGCAAATGCATATGCAAGCGTATAAAACAGCTTTTGAGA
>DAORHY010000475.1:0-1862 GCA_035438225.1 Bacteroidia bacterium | reverse complement strand
GAAATACATGAGCAAGCTGAACATCAATTGCCGCTACATACATTCCGAAGTGGAAACCCTCGACAGGGTGGAATTGCTCAGGGATCTCCGCCTCGGAAATTTTGACGTTCTGGTTGGAATCAACCTGCTGCGGGAAGGCCTGGACCTTCCTGAGGTTTCTCTTGTTGCCATCCTGGATGCTGACAAAGAAGGCTTCCTCCGTAGCAACCGCTCGCTGACACAGACTGCAGGACGCGCTGCACGGAATATCAACGGGCGTGTGATTTTCTATGCTGACAAAATCACCGACAGTATGCAGAAGACAATAGACGAAACTCAGCGAAGGCGAGAAAAGCAAATTCATTACAACGAAGCACACGGACTGACACCGAAGCAAATCATTAAGTCGGTGGAAAGTATCATGGGTCAGACTAAAGTTGCAGATTCAAAACTCCAGGAAGAACACGCCTATGTCGAAAGCGGACAGGTCAGCATCGCTGCTGATCCTGTATTGAAGTACATGAACAAAGACGAACTCAAAAAAATAATCGCCCAAACCCGTAAATCAATGGAGAAAGCTGCCAAGGACCTCGACTTTATCGAAGCAGCGCGTTTGCGCGATGAGATGTATGAATTGGAAAAGATGATCAAATAATTTGCGAGTGTCCACTTATTTCCCTGCTTTCGTTTACCGCAACCTGTATGAAACAAAACTTAGCACTCATCGCCCTGGTCGTTGACGATTACGATGAAGCCATTTCATATTACACCCGGATATTGAACTTCAGACTACTGGAAGATTCCGTGATAAATGAATTCAAACGCCACGTTGTTGTTGCACCCCCGGGATCCACAGGAACTTCCCTCCTGCTTGCAAAAGCGTCAACTGAAGAACAACGGAGTAGAATTGGAAACCAAACCGGTGGACGCGTTTTTTTATTCCTGCACACCGATAATTTTCACCGGGACTTTAACGACTTGAAAAAAAAGAAAGTACATTTTGTAAGTGAACCGACAGAAGAAAAATGGGGAACCGTCGCAGTTTTTTCTGATAAATATGGCAATCTCTGGGATCTCGTTCAACCGGTGCATTGAATCACAAGTCAATTCGAAAGAAACTAGTCTTCAAAATTATTTATCGACAGCTGTTCGTTTTTTGTGAAAGGTAAATTCTACCAGGGAAACCTCCGGCTACACTTCCAGGGACATTTTAAATGTCATCCTTCCAAAATCAGGATGTACTTCTTCCGGGCTATATTGGATGAAACCGGCCCGTTTATACAGAGATATTGCTGAATGAAGGGAAGATGCGGTTTCCAATAAAACTTTTTTCATTCCGGCTTTCTTTGCTTCTGCTATCACTTCCCTTATCAGGTGATAGCCGATTCCCCTGCCCTGAAATCTTTCGGTTACTCCCATTTTAATTAATTCATACGATTCTTCACCGTGTGGAATGTAGGCGCATGTTCCGGCAACGACGCCATCACACAAAGCAAACAATACTTGTCCTCCGGATTCCAGTATCTTTTCCGGGTTTTCAAGAATTTTCCGGTCAGCACTTGTTATACTGAAATACTTATTCAGCCACTCTTCATTCAAACTCCTGAAATACGGCTTGTATTGTTCTGCATAACGAACAATTTCAATTTGCATAGCAACATTTTAGTGTTCAGTCAGAAACCCGGAGGAAGTGCCGGGTTTCTGCTTTGTGGAATTGGTGAATTAATGTATCACATGAATCCTCCGGGTGGCATTTTTACTTTCTGAAAATAATTTACAAAAATACAATCCGGATTTTAGACCGGTTAGATCCAGTGAAATCTGATTTTTCATTCCCGGAAGAATCTTCAGATGATTTTCAATCATCAATTTTCCGTCTGAAG
>DAORHY010000474.1:0-1864 GCA_035438225.1 Bacteroidia bacterium | reverse complement strand
GATCTCAATGCCATGCTGGATTACCTCCGAAAATCCCGCGCGATCACAAAGTTTGATCTCTACGGTCAGAATATTGGGGCGGGCATTTCTCTTGGTGTCGGCGCGAACCGCACCGAGACCCGCAAGATTATCGCCGACGGTCCCTGGACAGGATTGGAAATCATGAAGAAGAAGATCAAGGAGAAATCAGGTAAAGATGTAATCATCCCATTTGGCTTCGATAAAAACTACGAGCCGATGTATGCCTGCGATCGCACCCGCACTACTTTAAAAGGCGTGATGCTGATCGTTTCCCCTCAGGATGAAATGCTCAATCCAAATGACATGAAATCGCTGAAGTGTGTTTCACAGACTTACATTGTCACGGCAAGCCCCAGCAATGCAGAAAATTTCAGCATCGATAAAAATGCGTATTTCGAGCGGGTTAACAAATTCCTCAACCAATGACCGACGATAGGGCATTCAGTTTTTCGTTGATTGCTCAATCTCTGATTTGATAAAAATAACGTCTATGATTTTAGCTGCCGGAAAATCCGGCAGCTTTTTTTGAGGATCTGTTCAAATAAAAATGGGCTGTTGGTTTTCGCAACAGCCCATTTTCTATAAATTATTTTTTAAAATACTATGCCAGTGATTCTTCGTCTTCCTGGATGGCTTTTACTTCACGGATTTCCGGGACACTGCGGAGGATCGCCTGTTCGATTCCCGCTTTGAGCGTCATCGCACTCATGCTGCAGGAACTGCAGGCTCCATGAAAACGCAAACGCACAACCATTTCGTCCGTGATATCGATTAGGGACACATTGCCTTTATCGGCTTCCAGGTAGGGACGCAAAGTATCCAGTGCGTCTTCTACTCTCTTTACTAATTCGGGACTGGTCATTTTCTTGGTTCCGGGTTTCGGGTTCCGGGTTGTTATTGGGTTATTAAGCTATCAAGTCATTAAATCTCACTCCTGATTATTGACTTCTTACTATTCACACTTCACCATTCACTCTTCACTCAATAAGCCGACGCGACAACTCTCTCCGTTGGCGATTTTTCAGCATTGCGGATGGCAATCTGTCGAATCACATTATCTGCAACATCTTCGAAAGCTTTTGAAACCGGCGAGTCTTCGTCGAGCGCGATTGGAATACCGGTATCGCCGCCTTCACGCACACTCTGCACCAATGGAATCTCACCAAGGAAAGGAACATTCAGTTGTGAAGCCATATTCCTGGCGCCTTCTTTTCCGAAAATATAATATTTATTCTGCGGCAATTCAGCAGGTGTAAAATAGGACATGTTTTCAATCAGTCCAAGTACCGGAACATTGATCTGCGGCATCTGGAACATGCTGATGCCCTTGCGCGCGTCGGCGAGTGCAACGTGCTGAGGAGTGCTCACAATAACAGCTCCGGTCACAGGGACAGCGGATACAAGCGTCAGATGAATATCACCGGTTCCGGGAGGAAGATCGATGAGCATATAATCAAGGGCTCCCCATTCCGTGTCGCTGAACAACTGGTTCAGGGCTTTTGAAGCCATTGGTCCGCGCCAGGGAATTGCCTGGTTGGGATCTACGAGCATGCCAATGGAAAGTACTTTGACACCGTACTTCTCCAACGGAATCATGAACGTCTTCCCATCTCGTTCGTTGACAAATAATTTCTCATTCTCCAGACCAAACATGATGTGCTGCGAGGGCCCGTAAATATCCGCATCGATCAGGCCGACTTTTGCTCCTTTTTTTGCGAGCGCGACTGCGAGATTTGCTGCGACAGTTGATTTTCCAACGCCGCCTTTTCCGGAGGCCACGGCTACAATATTTTTCACTTCAGGCAAAAGTGCCTGGCTGGCATCCCTTCGGCTTGATGTACAT
>DAORHY010000473.1:0-1871 GCA_035438225.1 Bacteroidia bacterium | reverse complement strand
TATTTATTTTTTACAGCCTGCCAGGAGTTGTTTCAGTGTTCGGATGCAAGGAAAACCCTTGTCAGTTGTGATCTGTTTTCTGCGTAGCAAATCGGAGATAAATTCAATGCCCCGCGAAACCTTGAGAATCCAATCAACAGTGGTGCCTGGGAAAGTCAGCCTTCATTTTCTTCTGACGGAAGAACTTTGTATTTCGTCCGTGCCATCAAAGGAAGTGACGGAAGGTCGCAAAGGGATATCCTGGTTTCAAAAATCGGCGATAATTCAGCCTGGAGTGAACCGGTTTCAGTTTCGGATAAAATAAACACACCGGGCGACGAAATGTCCGTGTTCGTTCATCCGGATGATCAGACATTGTATTTTTCCTCTGACGGGCATCCAGGGATGGGGGGATTGGATATTTTCATGAGTAAACGATCACCGACAGGAGAATGGGGTGTTCCGGTGAATCTTGGTTATCCGATCAATACCACGGCAGATGAAAATTCTTTATTGGTCAGCCCTTCCGGTGAACTGGCTTTCTTTGCATCTGATCGTCCGGGTGGAAAAGGGCAACTCGATCTCTACCAGTTTGCCCTTCCGGAAGCAATGCGTCCGCAACCGGTAACCTATATGAAAGGCAAAGTGTTCGACATTGAAACAAAAAAAGTACTTGCTGCAAGTTTCGAACTCATTGACCTGGCAACAGGTAAAACGGTTGTGAGTTCTACCTCAAACAGCGGGAACGGTGAATTTCTCGTTTGCCTGCCGACAGGTAAAAGTTATGCTCTGAATGTATCCAAAGACGGGTATTTATTTTATTCGGAGAATTTTCAGCTCAAGGATGCGAAATCCGCCAAAGATCCGGTGTTGAAAGATGTCGGTATGAAGCCGATAAAAGTTGGTCAGAGTGTGGTCCTGAGAAATATATTTTACGATTTTGATAAATATGATCTGAAGGATGAATCACTGGCGGAATTGGGAAAACTCATTTCCTTCCTCAGTAAAAATCCGAAGATCCGGATTGAAGTGGGTGGCCATACTGACAATGTAGGAGGGAAGGCATACAATCAGCAACTTTCAGAGAAACGTGCGAAGTCGGTCTATGATTACCTCGTGAAAAATGGAATTACAGAAAGCAGACTTGAATTTAAAGGCTACGGGGATGCTAAACCGGTTGCGGATAATTCATCTGATCAGGGCCGTTCACAAAACAGGCGTACTGAATTTACAATACTTTCAATGTGAGTTTGCACAATTCTGGAACCCACAAACCGTATTATTCATGCATCAACTTTGAAAGTACAGAACGGCCATCCGGATAAATGACCTGAAGCAGGTAAATCCCACTGACCAACTCTCCAGTGGTGAACTCACAAAACCGTTCCCTGGTTTGAATACTTTTTACGAGTGCACCAGTAGCTGAAAATAATCGTACTTCAGTCTGCTGCATAGAATTCCCGGGCAAATCCAGTTCAATTTTTATTGAAGAAGTAAAAGGATTTGGATAAACAATGGTGGTTATGTCTGCTGAAAATTCAGGTACATTGATTGTAACTAGTGAGGTAGAGGTGAACGTTCGGTCAGTTTTGACCAGGAAAATGGACTGCCTCGACGGACCGTACGAAGTGGTGGAGCCAACAAGGATATATCCGGTATCTCTTGTTGATTCTATGTGGTAGCAGATTTCATCACTGTTTCCTCCCCAGTTATTCGCTTCTATATATTGTCCGAGAGTATTTGCACGCATTAACCGAAAATCCTGTTTTCCCGATCCGAATGTGCTGGTTGAACCTTCACCAAGTAGCGTGTCATTCAACAAAATCAAATCATTCTAACCTTCCGTGGCTCCCGTATGTGTGCTCCGGGATTCCCAATTGAATGAACCCATG
>DAORHY010000472.1:0-1880 GCA_035438225.1 Bacteroidia bacterium | reverse complement strand
TTGTCCACTGATAGGAATAAGGAGCAGTTCCTCCCACAATTACAGCTTCCATTGACCCGTCGTGGGCTCCATGGCAGGAAATGTCAGTCCCACTCGGAAATTTAGCAACTGTGATGACCACATCAAGATCTGTTCCGAAGGAGAAATTAGTGATGAAAATGAAAAGAAGAGATGTGAAAAATGAAATAGTGAGGCAGGAGTTATTTTTCATTGGAATTTAATTTTAGAAAATTTAATTTGAAAAATAAAGTGCTATCAAATGTATACAAAATAATTCCGGAATTCACAACTGAAAATCAAGCGTTGACCAAGATCATGATTATAAAAGACCTTTTGGTGCTTATGTTAAATTAAAATCCTGAAAATAATTCATTACTTCAACTAATTTTAAAAAAGGGTTTCCAGAATCTTTAAATAATACAAATTAATTGTGAAGCAACATCCAAACAAATCATGTCAGCCCTTCGGACTTAGGGATTAAAGAAGTTTGGTCTTTTCGGTTGGTATTTTTGAATATACCATGAATATATGTTGAAAAGGTTTATTTTATTTCCTGAATATGTGGAGTGTCTGTTGAAAGAATCATTGTTCCAATTACGGTATCGGATTTATCAAAATATATAATAAAATCGGTACAGGAATATTTGTGTTCAGGAGTGCAAGGTTTATCAATGTGATAAATAAGTTCTAAGCGATGAAAAGAGTTACCTTTTTTGTTTGGTTCACCTAAAAGAAAAATTACATTATTTTCAGTTGCTAAACATGTTTTATAGGTGGAGTCCAATCGATGTAAAAATTGAATATTGGTTTCGTAGAATGCACTATCTGAACTCAACTTCCAATTTTTCGAAATGTCTTTTTTAAGTTCATTACATAAAGCAGGAGACTTAACGATTCCTGCTTTTTGGCTACATGCATATAATACTAATAAACAAATCAGAATATATTTCATTATTTAATTCACTTTCCTGTATAATCGTGTTAATCTTTGCTGAGCCAAGTCTTTAACGAGGGCATATGCGCCAGCGGACATGGCCCAGCAGTTTTTATGTTGCCACGAATACACGAATGATTTCTTTTGTACGGAGTTGAGGATTAATTTCTTTTTCTCTCAAAGAATTTGATCACTGAATATTTTTAAATTTTGACTTTTGAATTTTGATTTTAACTTTTTGACTATCTATTTAAATCTCAAATCACTCAGCAATCTAACCCCGGTCGCAGCGAGGAACGAGCGGAGAACGGGCAGGTCGGAATTGAAGAGGATGAACATCTCGTTCCAAAAATATTTTTGCAATTTGTCCCGATGGGACGAAAATTTTAAAGCCCGTAAGTACTCAGCAAGTACACCATCGAAGCCATCGCCGCGGCTCCCAGCAACAGCTCGCGTTTGTTCACTTTGTCAAAGGTATCCGAAGCGGCGTGATGATAATCGAAATAACGCTGTGAATCCACCACCAGACCGATCAGTGGCACTTTCAATTCGCGCTTCAATGGACCGATGTCGGAGCCACCATGCGTTTCATCAAAATTCCAGAGCAGATAGGGGCGAAATAAAGGAGCCCATTTTTTTGCGATCGCGCGTTTTTCATCGCTCATATCAAAACCAAAACCATAAGGTGTAAAACCACCCGCATCACTTTCCATCGCCGCGATATGCTTTTCAGTATTCTTTCCGGCAAGCTCCGCATATTTTTTTCCTCCACGCAATCCATTTTCTTCATTCATAAAAGCAACAGCGCGGACGGTACGTTTTGGTTTTATTCCAAGCGCTTTCATCGCACGGATAATTTCTATCGCCTGTACCACTCCTGCTCCGTCATCGTGCGCGCCTTTTCCGGTGTCCCAGGAATCAAGATGCCCGCCGATCACAATAATTT
>DAORHY010000471.1:0-1881 GCA_035438225.1 Bacteroidia bacterium | reverse complement strand
CCAACCACGGTGACAATCCGATGAGCGAACATTTTGTGATCTCGGCAAAGGAACTCAAAGTCGGCGATGCAGAACACAAAAACGAATGGCCCATTTGATTCCTCAATTCTGATCCTACTCCCGGACCCGTAAGTCCAGGTAAGGTTCAGCTTGCAAACACTTCACGTCCTGGTCCTACCCGGCGTGAAAGCAAAATAACCGTAGAGTATAAACTCCTCACATCAACACCCTTCACCTACCACCCCGACCGGTTCAGAATACATGAACAGCCAACACGAAAGTTGGGGAAACTAAAAAATGAATATCCGCATTTAACCATAAGCACCATTACTAACACACACCAACATGTCATTTAAAGCCACATTAACAATAGAAGGTAAAACCTGGAGGGTCTTCAGTTGCCGTTATGCGTTCCAGCAACCCACCGGTCAAAGCGGACTTCCAAGCGGCCGTGTAAACGGTGGAACCGTAGAAATGGAAGTCGAATCAACCGGGGACCTCACCCTTGCCCAGTGGACAATCGCTCCCACGATGGTGAAAGACGGAAAGATTACCTTTTACCAACGTGATGGCGAACAGCGACTGAAAGAGATTGAATTCAAAACAGCGTTCATGGTCTCCTATGTCGACACCTTCAGTAATTTTGGCGACAACGCTATGGTGGAGCGCGTAATTATTTCCGCTAACCAGCTGACCATCACGAGTACGTCAAGTTCCGGAAGCAACGTTGTTGAACATCGAAATCTTTGGCCTCCAACCGAGTGACCTGCTTTATATTCCAATTTTACAACCACCTGAAATTTTCCGAAAATGCCAACTTACCTGAATGCCCCGGAAGTAAAAATACAAATCGCAGACGAAGATGTGATCTTCAACAATCTCGTCCTGGAGCAATCCGTCGCTAAACACCATCATTTCAGTTTCTCCTGGAAATACAAGGACTTTATGTCGAATGCCGACATTCAAAATCAGGTGATGAATTTCATCAGCAAAGAAGTTTCCATCACTATGGGCCAGAATAAATTCAAGGGAATCATTACTGAAATCAGCATTGAAGACCGTGATGACAGCCATGTGTTTCATATTTCCGGCCAGAGTCCAACAGTACTCCTGGAAGATGCACCCCGTTCCACATCCTACTACAAGCAAGGGATAGATCAGATTGTCAAGAAATCCTGTGGTGAAAGCGGGGTCAATGTTACCACCGATCCGGAGACAAAAGGTGAACAGCACTACATTGCACAATACAACGAGACCGATTTTCAATTCATCAGCAGGCTGGCAACACGTTTTGGAGAATGGCTCTATTATGACGGAGAAAAATTAAATTTTGGTAAAACAAAAAACAGCGGAATTACGCTGCAAAACGGAACAGATATATTCCATATTACCTATCAGGCCAACCTGCAACCCAATAAGTTTTCCTATAGCGGCACGGACGCACACAAAGGTGAAAAGATAGAAGGAGACATGGTCGCATTAAAATCAGGAGATGGTTTTGCTCAAACTGCTTTGGCAAAATCAAAATCCCTCTTTGCCAGAACAGATGCGAACCGAAGGGTTCACCTGTTGAATGTTGTAAACAAAAAACAGTTGGATAGCACACGGGAACTTGACAGTAAGGCTGCTGCTGCCAGGGCATTGACTGTGCGCGGGCAGAGTACCAAGGCAGAATTGAAACCCGGCCACAGGTTCAAAATCAGTTCCGGGGGAAATAGTCCTGAATTTATTGTGCTTTCCGTCACACACAATTCGACCCGGGTCGGAAATTACACCAACAGTTTCACTGCTATTCCAGCAAAAGCAGAAGTTCCTCCATACACCAACCCGCACGTGATCCGGAAGAGCGAAATGCAGCCGGCCGTAGTAAAAGACAATAAG
>DAORHY010000470.1:0-1883 GCA_035438225.1 Bacteroidia bacterium | reverse complement strand
ATTGCCGGTGCCACAAATTATTTCTGGACAGGACCGGCAGGTGTATTGTTTAATGGATCACCGTCTCCGTATATTTCAACTGTCAATTCTGTTACGCTGAGTTTTATCGCATTGCCAGCCCCGGGTGTGGCCACATGGGTAATCTCCGTTTACGGGTACAACAACACCTGTGGAAAAACTTCCAATACAAGAAGTATAGGCATAAAGGCACAACCCGGAACACCTGCAGCAATCACCGGCAATGCAATTTCATGTCCTGCAACTACAGCACCTTACAGTATTCCTGCACTTGACGGAGCTGCAACTTATACCTGGAGTATCACCGGTAATGCATCCATTAACAGCATCGGAACACCTGTCGTTACCACAGTTCCAACAATTTCCATTGATTTCGGGGCCGGATTTACATCCGGACAACTCTGTGTGTACGGTACAAACGCATGTGGTTACCAAAGTCCGCTGCGGTGTAAAAACATAGGCACTGCACCGGCGCTCCCCGGAGCCATTTCCGGTTCAGCCACGATTTGTTCCGGGGTTTCATCCAATTACAGCATCCTTCCCGTAGCAGGTACAAATGCATATACCTGGTCCGTCACCGGTACGGGAATCAGTATTTCTGCTTCCGGCACTGCTGCAACTGTTTCCACTTTACCCTCCTTTACAAACGGGTCCATCTGTGTTTTTGCACAAGGTGTGTGTCCTGCGCCTGCGGGCACCTCTCCCATGCGTTGCAAAACGTTGGGAACGGGAAAGCTTTCAACTCCGGGAAACATCACAGGCGATCCTGCATTTGGTGTCTGTGACGGGACTTCCATCTACTCTGTAAATTCACTTGCAGGAGCCACTGCAGGATACACCTGGACATTGCCCTCGGGTGCTTCCGGAAGCTCAAATTCCAACTCCATTTTCATACAATTTTCAGACACCTTTTCCATCGGACAATTATGTGTGCATGGCAACAACGTTTGCGGAGCGGGATTCGATCGATGCCTGACACTGTATGGCGGACCGGCTGCGCCGGGTTCAATTGCAGGCAATTCCACACCTTGTGTCGGTGCCGATGAAGTATTCACCTGGCCGGCTGCCTCCGGAGCAACGCACTACCAACTTTTTGCTCCGGCCAATGTAACCTTCCTTACACCCAATCCGACAATCGATAATTATGCTGTTGTAAACTGGAACCGTATACAGGCCGGGACTTTATCCGTAGTTGCAGCAAACGATTGCGGAGAATCCGGATCGAGGGGACTTACGATTAATCCGGTTGCCTGCAAAATGGCTCCGAATTCAGAAATTGAAACAGCTCCTTCCGGTTCTGTATTTCCGGATCCTTCCAATGGAAAATTCACTTTGCAGTTTGACAACCCCAAACAAGATTTTACGGAGTATTCTCTTTTCGTTTCTGAACCCGGCGGGAGAATCATCCTGCATACCAACGGATATGGATCAGCGGGGCCATGATGAGCACCTCCTTGCCGTCGTGTTCCTTCAGGAGCGCATCCAGGATCTGCTTGTCCGTGTAACGCACCATGCGTTCACCGGTGACGTGGCTGTATGCCTCGCCCGCGCGCGCATAAAGGAGCCGTAGCAGGTCATAGATCTCCGTAATGGTGCCGACCGTGCTCCGGGGATTCCGGCTGATCGTCTTCTGCTCGATGGCGATCACGGGACTCAGGCCGGTGATCAGGTCCACATCGGGCCGCTCGATGCCGCCGAGGAATTGGCGCGCGTAAGCGTTGAACGTCTCGATGTAACGGCGCTGCCCTTCCGCGTGGATGGTATCGAGGCCAGCGAACTCTTGCCGCTTCCGCTCAGGCCGGTGACCACCACCAGCTTGTCGCGGGGGATGCGCACATCCACGTTCTTCAGGTTGTGCACGCGCG
>DAORHY010000469.1:0-1891 GCA_035438225.1 Bacteroidia bacterium | reverse complement strand
AAATGCTTCAGATCTTAGGGTCATAATTGTGTAGTTGATTCTGCTAATTTGCAAATAATTCATCTTTACCATGAACCACCTATTCTTTTTTTTTAAACAGGAATCATTCACAACCCGAATCCGGTGCTCCCAAAAAACACGAACGAACAAATAAATCAATACCAGATTCACTGAACCTTTTAGTCAATTGCTTGTTTACTAAACAGAACATCCAAAAATGTCAATAATTCAGCTCCATTTTACTCAAAAGATACCGGTTCCGGTTGAGACTGCATGGGATTACTTTTCAGACCCAAAAAATCTTTCAAAGATTACGCCTCCGGAAATGAATTTCAGGATCACTTCAGAGATCGCTAAGCCGAAAACCTATGCAGGCCAAATGATTGCCTATACCCTGACTCCCATGTTGGGAATCCGGATTGGATGGCTGACAGAAATTACACAGGTCAATGCACCCTATTTTTTCGTGGATGAACAACGCAAAGGCCCGTATAAAATCTGGCATCACGAACATGAATTTAGTGAGATTTCCGGCGGAGTGGAAATGACAGACCGGCTAACGTATGAAATTCCACTTGGTTTCATTGGAGATCTGATGAATTCCATGATGATCCGGAAAAGAATCGAAGGGATATTTGAATACAGGAAAAATGTGCTGGAGAAAACTTTTGGCTCCATGAAATAAAACTAAGGAAAACCATTTAACGGCGTATCACCAGTTGCCCTGAACTTATTGTTTCCTTCTCCAGAATTTTTACAACATAATTTCCTGAAGCCAATTCACTGACATCGATAGCGGACACTTGTTTTACAGCGATTACTTTTTTTCCGCTGGAATCATAGATCTCCAGTCGTTCCGGGGTATTCTCCGTAGGTGACTTTACGATCACAACATTACTTGCAGGATTTGGAAAAATGCTGACTTCTTTTTGTTCCCGGCCTTGTTCATTCAGTCCCATCGGAATGAGGCTGCCTGTTTTAATCCCATTTCCAAAGCTGCTTACCCACATCTCACTTGTATTGTACGGATTAAAAAAAACTTTCCATGGGAAGTAGAAAGGATATGACGTCACCGGCTGAAATGTTGGAGTGGCACTGTGAATATCCGTGGAGGTCCACAAACCATCACCTTCCGTAGTAATAAAAACCTGGTCGTGATTCGCAGGATTAAAAGTACAGGAAGCGACCCGGTCGAGATTACAAATTTTTGTCCATGAATTTCCGCGATCCGTTGTACGATAAAGCCCTCCTTTCCCGTTCGGAGCCCCTCCCCATCCGCTGAAAACACTCACCAGCCAGGTATTCTGGTTCACATCGCCAGGGTCAATGGTCAAATCCCGGGTCCAGTAAAACATCCCGACATCCGATTTGTCGCTCCATACCTGTAAGCCGGGATTGTAAATAAATACACCCGAACTTTGAGTAAATACTCCGGATGAATTTCTTCTACCGGTATAAGTACACACCAGTGTTCCGTCATTAAGAATTACAATACTGTGAGGGTGGCCTTCAGTTCTTCCCGGAGCCGACAACTGCGTCCATGTCGAAGCGGTACCGAGATTAATATTCTGACTGACCCACAAACCTCCTGCGTTCTGTGTATGATTTACAACTCCTGCATACAAACGGTTTGCGTTGTTGGGATCTATGGCAACAGTGAATACAGGATGTCCGAAATCATGGAGTGTCTGCCACGTGACTCCTTCATCTGCAGAATACACTACTTTTCCTCCAGCACTTCCGGCATCGAGACTTGCATCCTGCAAGTGTGTGCTCTGGTAAATGTCGTGTACGGTTGATGTAGCTGCATACAATGTAGTATTTGAAATGTGCTTTACAATCCTGTACATTGAATTCTGAGAATGGCCAGTATAATTGAAAGACCAGGAAT
>DAORHY010000468.1:0-1895 GCA_035438225.1 Bacteroidia bacterium | reverse complement strand
ATCAGCGCAATCACTGCGAAAGGAATCATCCAGGCTGCGTGTTGTCCTTTTTCATGCAAATTAATATAGTGACGCACTGCGACACTTGCCAGCGTCAATCCCGCGAGAACTGCCCAATTGAAAGCATTTCCGAATGTTGCAGGAAAATGATTGCTGAGCATAATGAAGATAACCGGTAATGTCATGTAATTGTTATGAAGGGAACGCAGACCTGCATATTTCCCCAGTTCGGGATTCAAGGGCTGGCCCAGCTTCGCCGCTTTCACCATTGCTTTTTGCGCTGGAATGATGACGAAGAAAACATTTCCTGCCATGATGGTTCCGATTAATGCACCTACATGAATGAACGCTGCGCGTCCGCTCAGGAACTGACTCAGGAAAAATGAAATAGCTGTAACAATCAGAAATCCCAGTACGGCAAAAGATTTCTTTTTCTGAATGAATGGTGTTCTGCACAGAAAATCATAAATGAACCAGCCGAAAATCAGTGTACCGCTACCAATGAGTATGGACGTGGCCGGAGAGATAGTGGCTACCGCCGGATCCACCATGAAGGTTTTTGCATTGAAATAATACACCAGCAGGAGGAGAATGATCCCGGTGAGCCAGGTGAAGTAAGCCTCGTATTTGAACCAGTGCAGTTTCTTCGGCAATTCTCCCGGAGCGATTTTATATTTTTCCACATAATAAAACCCGCCGCCATGGATTGCCCAGAGGTTTCCGGCAAGTTCGTCGCGCAGGTTATCAGTGCGGTTCAGACTGTTTTCCAGAAAGATGAAATAAAACGATGCGCCGATCCAGGAAATCCCCAGGACCACATGCGCCCATCGGAATACGAGGTGGATCCAGTCCATCACGTGTGAACCCACGCCATAATAATTCACCAACAGGTAAATACCGTATCCCAAAAGAACTGATATAATTCCGAGGATAATGACTCTTCTGAAAAGCAATAGTTCCCGGATGGATTCTTTTATTTCTTCAATTTCGTTTTGATTCATTGACTAATTGAAAATAGATGAAATACATTAAAACAATAATCAGGATACCTTTTTCCGGTTACGGATTTCTTCAATGGAAAGTAGAATTACTTCGTTTGTTGCCGGCAAACTGAACGATGGTTCATGTTCATGATTTCCTACGGCAGAAATTGCATCTTTGATGGCCAGCCATGAGCTGAATGCAAGAATCAACGGCGGTTCCGCTACAGCTTTACTTTTGCGTATGGCATTCGGATTGGGTACATTCTGCAGCAGGCGTACCCTGAAATCTTCGGGAATATCCCTGACAGATGGAATTTTATAAGTGTCCGGAGAATGGTTCAACTGATTTCCTTTTGCATCCCATTTAATCTCTTCCGTAGTGCACCAGCCCAGTCCTTGTATAAATCCTCCTTCAACCTGCCCGATATCCAGGCCCGGATTAATAGAATCGCCAACATCGTGCAAAATATCGGTACGCAGATGTTTTACAAATCCGGTGAGGGTATCGACGAGGACTTCGCTGACTGCCATTCCAAAGGAGTAGTAGTTAAACGGTTTGCCCCAGCCTTTTTGTTTATCCCATCCAATATCCGGTGTAGCATAGAAACCGGTTGCGCTCAGGCTCACTTGTTGCAGATTTGCCAACAACATTGCATCTCCGAAACTGATCCTTCGTTCCGGATGCAGGACATCTGAAATTGAATTATTCAGAATGAATATGTTTTCTTCCAACGATGGATTTTTGGGATGGCCTTTACTGAATTCCTCCGCCATCAGTTTCACAATCCGGCTGCGGAGTTTATCGATGGCATTTTTCACTGCCATCCCATTCAGGTCTGTTCCTGCGGAGGCGGCTGTGGCAGATGTATTCGGGACTTTGGAAGTATTGGTCGCATTCACTTTAATACGGTC
>DAORHY010000467.1:0-1900 GCA_035438225.1 Bacteroidia bacterium | reverse complement strand
ATATCGACCAGAGGCACCGGAACTGACAACAAACCTTTTCCATCCGTTGCCGGAATCCACCTTCGGATAGATGGCCAGGATGTTTCTGACAAGGAGGTCATTGATCGTTGGTGGTCATTGAATTCCCCCGGCCTCCAGGCTCATGTAACGTTACGCTATCCGGCATCAGAAAACACACTCTTACCGGAATTTTCATCCGGAGTCCTTGGCATACTCAGTTGGCAGGGGAACAAATGGGGTGCGCCGCAAGGAAGTGGAATGGGAGTACATTCAGGTATCGGAGCAGTGACGATCAACAATGCATCTCATTTCTCAAACTGGATCATCGCTTCGAATTCCACTACTCTTCCCATTGAACTTGCCTACTTCAATGCTAAAGTTTCCGGCAATGAAGTATTGCTTTCCTGGGCAACAGCGTCTGAAATAAACAATTCATTCTTCACTGTTGAAAGAAGTACTGACGGGATAAATTACAATCCAATTCAGCAGGTAAACGGTGCGGGGAATAGTACCACACTGTTGACGTACGGAGTCACCGATAAAAATCCGATTGACGGATTGTCTTATTACCGTTTGAAGCAAACTGATTTCGATGGAAAATTCACATTTTCAGAAGTCGAGGTTGTACACTATTCTTCCATATTGAGTGATTTGATAACCATCAACGATGCAAGCCCAAATCCCTTCGATGATCATTTTGTTGTGTCTTTTTCAACACCACAGGTTCAGGATATTGAATTTCTATTGATGAATTCATCCGGACAAATAATAAAAAAAGAAAACATCCATTCCCACGAAGGCACAAACCAATATACCTATACTGATGCTGCCGGATTGAATAAAGGAATATACTTCATCAACCTCCTTTGCAAGGATAAGAAATTGACTAAAAAAATAATTAAGAATTAATAATTCTGGACTAAGAGTTTAGCGCTAACAAAGTAGAATTTAATGCCGGTTTGATATGAAAAACAGATTACGAAACAGAAATCGACAAAAATCAAGGCAAACTACCCGATTAATAATAGTACTCGGGACATTTTCTGGAGTATTCCTTTTAACCCTGGGATGGCTGGTTTACCTTAATTTCCATAACCTTAGCAAAACAAAAGCAACAGGCAAGGGCGGAGAAGGCGGAGGAAGTGCACTCAACACAACCGGAGAAATCTTATCAGAGTTTACCTGGGAAAAAAACCCGGTCTTGCTCGCAACCCTTGGCCCCGATGGAATTAAATGCAGCAAGGATGCTCATAGCTCCGGTGGCGGAAGGTCATCAACCAATGGATTGTCGCCCGGAACGAATGGAAAAGACATAGATCTTGAAATCGAAGGTACCGAGTTGTTCAACCAGGAAGGTATCGATATCAGTATCGATTACCGGAGAAGTGAACCCAGCGGTTCATTTTTTACCCGTAGCAATAATTTTAATTTTGGAATTGAAAATGGCTACCTGACGATTGCCTTTCGAGTGGAGAATGCCAAAGGTGGTAGTGACCCGGTAAAAGCACGAACGAACTATGAGGTACCGGATGACCCATTGTACAGGACGTACAGATTTATTTACTCTCCGAATTCAGGACGGGCAGAAATTTTCGTGAACAGTGTAATTGTTTGGAGTCACCAGGGAATTTCGAACACACCGCTTTCCTGGAAAAATGCCGGAAATATTATCATTGGAAAAAACATGAATGGCAATGGTGCAGACAAGGCTATTTTCGACAATCTCGTAATCCGTTCAACAGGATCAGTTTCTCCGCTTGCTGAATCGCTCCTTAATTTTATGCTCGAACCTAAAGATGGCACTGTAAAAGTACACTGGTCAAGTTCAGCAAATGACAAGGTTGATTATTTCACGATTGAACGTTCCATAAATGGAGTCGACTTTGTAAATGTAAGCAAC
>DAORHY010000466.1:0-1905 GCA_035438225.1 Bacteroidia bacterium | reverse complement strand
CGCAATGCATCTTCCCTCCCGGTAGCTGAAAAATTATTCTGATTGCCTATCGCACAACCGTTACTTTGCCGACATAGTTATGTACTTCGTCATTTTGGTCAACGACGCGGATCCGGTAAACATATACATCCGATTGTACCTCCTGGTTCACTTTACCATCCCAGGGTTTCGAATAGTCATTGGTGTGGTAAATCAACTGACCCCAGCGATTGTAAATTCCCATATCGTAATTCTTGATATAGGTACCATACCCCTGGAAGAAATCGTTCACGCCGTCATTATTCGGAGTGAATGCAGAAGGCACATAAAAATTAAACCCGTATTCTATCCTAACCAACCCGCGTACCGTATCACGGCAACCAAATTGTGTGGACGTCATCAGAACAACTTCATAAGCACCCACTTCGGTGTAGGTGTGTGTCGGATTTATTTGATCCGATGTTGTACTGTCGCCGAATGTCCAAGTGTAGTGGTTTCCGTGGACTGTATTGTTATCAAAATAAACGACAGGTTGCCAGATTGTGGTCACACCGGGTTCAGGTTCAAAGGAGGCTATCGGTGTTGGATAAACTGTAATGAGGTCAGGCAAAAGCGTATCGGCCCGGCAGCCTTCTGCTGTTGTGGAAACCAGGGAAACAGAATAGACACCCGCATGTTCGAAAATGTGAACCGGTGTTTGCGCTGTATCGTTTTGCCCGTCAAAATAATTCCATGAAAATGAAGTGCTGTTCGCACTGCTCGCATTGATAAATGGAACTTCCAGCGGTTCGCAGCCATTCAGGACTTCCGGGACAAAATCAGCAACCGGCATTTCCAATACACGAACCGAATCAATGTAAGGCGGGCCGGGGCAACCGTTATATTCCGAACGGAGAATAACAGGGTGTGTTCCAACCGAAGAGTAACTGACTTCATCCGGATTTTGAACCGTACTTGTTCCCGGATTTGAAGATGCGCCGAAATTCCAGTTGTACGTAACTCCACTGAAAATATGTCCGCTGGCTTTAAACAGGAAACTGTTGTCTTTTAAGCATTGCGGCAAAAGGGGTTCAAATACTGCAGCCGGAATTGCGTGTGCATGAACAACCACAGTATCAAAATTAACACATCCAAAACTGCTTGTGACTCTAACGATGTATGTTGCAGAATTCGTACCTGTACTTGTGTTTTCCACAACACACGCCGGATTCGAAATTACCGTATCGGCTAAACCTGCAACCGGAGACCATTGGTAAGTGTTGCCTGCAACAGCAGGGGATCCCAGTGCAACAGAGGCGCCGGAACATGCCGTCTTGTCTTCACCCGCATTCGCTGTTGGCAAGCCAACGATAGTAATGGATTGTGTTGTCAGTGGAGACTGACACCCATTCTGTGTTACACTCAGAGAAATAGCCGGATTCCCCGGTTGCATTGCAACCACCATATATGGACCCTGCCCTGATCCGGAAAGAACTGTAGCACCACCGAAATTCCACGTATACGCAGACGCGGGAGTCGCTGTTCCGTTATAGGTTACAGAAAACGGTGTTCCCATACAGGAATTAGGCGGAAGTGTGAATGCAGAAGTAGGAATCGGGTAAACAATTACATTAAATACTGCGCTGTCTGTACAACCATTTTGTGTCACTGTCACTTTTAATTGTTCGTTGCCTGCAGTTCCCCATTGCACAGAATAGGGGCCCGCGCCTGAACCGGAATTAACAGTACCCGTTCCGAAGTTCCAGGTATAGCTTGCTCCGGCTACCGAGGTGCCGGTGAAATTAATTGTGTTCGCCTGACCAATACAAACAGCCGGAGTGGCACCAATGGCTGCATCAGGAATTGCGTTGATTGTTACTGGACGATTTGAAGGAGCGGAAACACAACCGTTCTGTGTAACCGTCAGTGATACATTATATGCTCCCG
>DAORHY010000465.1:0-1922 GCA_035438225.1 Bacteroidia bacterium | reverse complement strand
CTAAGCAATGCAATTAAACTGAATGGTGGGTTACGGTATACGGTTTTCCAGCAAGTCGGACCATTCGACCGTTTTGTACACAGTCCAATCAATGGCAATGTCACGGATACTTTGCACTATAGCAGTGGTGAAAATGTAAAAACCTACGCTCACATTGAACCCCGTTTGTCAGCCAGATTCAGTCTGAACCCTAAAAATTCGATCAAGGCTTCCTATACTCAAAACTACCAGTACATCCACCTTGCCTCATTATCCGGGATTTCTCTACCCACCGATACCTGGATCCCAAGTACGGACAATGTAAAACCACAATTCGGAACACAGTATGCTCTGGGGTACTTCCGCAATTTCCAGAACAATACCTATGAAACCAGCCTGGAAGTCTATTATAAAGAAATGAAAAATCAGGTAGAATACGAAGAAGGATTTCTTCCGGAGAATACCGTAAATGACAACATCGACAATAATTTTGTGTATGGAAAAGGATGGAGTTACGGGGCTGAATTGTTCCTGAAAAAAGCGAAAGGGAGTTTCAGTGGGTGGATCGGCTATACTCTTGCATGGACCAAACGTCAGTTTCCGGACCTCAATCAGGGAAAAACTTTTTTTGCAAAGTACGACCGTCGGCACGATGTATCAGTGGTGGTTACATATGAAATGGGAAAACGATGGGTATTTGGAGCAACCTGGATTTATGCTACCGGCAACCTGAATACTTTCCCCCAGCGATTGTATGTTTTGTCGAACGGAAATGTCCTGGAAGATTACGGGGGTCAGCGGAACAATTACCGGCTCCCTGCCTACCACCGGCTTGACATCAGTGCTACGATAAAAAGTAAACCCGGCAAGAAATATGAATCGAGCTGGAACTTCAGCATCTTCAATGTTTACAATAGGTACAATCCATACATCATCTATTTCGATAAAAAATTTGAGGAGAATTCAATAGAAATCCAGGCAAAACAAATTTCATTGTTTCCGATTATTCCCAGTATTACCTATAACTTCAAGTTCTGATTCAACATTCAATGCAATTCTTTCCTGTCATGAAGTTTCGCACCCTTATTCCGGCTTTCCTCATTTTAATTCTCATCCTGACGGCGTGTGAAAAAAATGTAACTGTCGAAGTCCCAAAGGCCGATGAGCAAATTGTTATAGAAGGGTATATTGAAACAGGAACCAATCCCTATGTTATTCTCACACGAACGCTCCCCTTCTTCGGATCGATCAACACCAGCACATCGAGTCTGTTGGAAAATACAATAACCGGGGCACTTGTAACAATCAACAATGGCACTGTCGTTGACACACTGACGCAACTTGCAGGCACTGATTACGGGATCTACACGACTACACGTATGGTAGGTGAAATCGGGAAAAACTATAGTTTAACTGTATCAGTAAATGGAAAAGTATTAAGTGCTACAACGAGTATTCCAAACCCTGTTCAGCTTGACAGCGTCTGGTGGAAGGCAGATGGCCAGCGGGATTCTCTGGGATTTGCCTGGGCGCATCTGACCGATCCGGATACTCTTGGCAATTGCTACCGTTGGTTCGCACGCAGAATGAACAGGTATACATACGGGGAAAATGCCGGAAAGCAAAAGGATTCGACTTTCATTGCACCACAAGGTTCGGCTTTCGAAGATAAATTTTTTAATAACCGAAGTTTTGATTTCAATGCAATCCGCGGTCAGTTCCTTAATTCACAAAAGGATGATGACCAGGATATCGAACGGATCTATTTTAAAAGGGGCGATACAATTGTCGTTAAGTTCTGTAGTATAGACAGGGCTCATTTTGAATTCTGGAGGACAGAAGAATCGCAGGTTGGAAGCAACGGAAATCAGTTTGGATCCCCTGCACCGATCACCAGTAATATTAACGGCGGACTGGGAATCTGGGGCGGGTATGCAACAACT
>DAORHY010000464.1:0-1929 GCA_035438225.1 Bacteroidia bacterium | reverse complement strand
TGGAACCGTGATGAACGCTATTATACAGGCAAGAACTGGAAAGGGAGTCCGGATCTGGATGGCGGAACACTTTTTACACAGTTCTCTCATTTCATTGACATCATGTACTGGCTCTTTGGGGACATTACGGATATTCAGGGGCAGTTCAGTGATTTTAATCACGGCAATCTGACAGCTTTTGAAGACTCAGGATTTGTGAATTTTAATTTTGTAAACGGAGGAATGGGATCCATCAACTATTCCACCAGTGTGTGGGACAAAAACCTCGAAAGCAGTATTACAATCATCGGAGAAAATGGAAGCATTAAAATCGGCGGTCAATACATGAATGAAGTGGAGTATTGTCACATCCGTAATTATACGATGCCTCAGCTGCCACCGGCAAATCCGGCGAATGATTATGGCGCTTACAAAGGATCCGCAGCAAACCATCATTTCATTATCGAGAATGTCATCGATACACTGAAAGGAAGAACCATTGCGACAACCAATGCATTGGAAGGGCTTAAAGTCGTGGATATCATTGAGCGGATCTATTCACTCCGCAAACTAAAAAAACTCAGTCGTTAATTTATTCTGAAAGAGAAAAATATGCAGCAGGAGCTGATTGACAAAAAGAAAAAACTGGCCGTACTGGGCCTTGGCTACGTTGGACTTCCGATTGCCCTTGAATTTGCAAAAAAAATCAAGGTCATCGGTTTTGATATCAATGAAGACCGGCTGCAGAAAATGAAAGAGGGTATCGATCCAAGCGGAGAACTTTCTACCGATTCTTTTTTAAGTTGCGATATAGAATTCACTTCCTCTCTCGAAAAATTGAAAGAAGCGAATTTCTTTATTGTCACAGTTCCGACGCCGATTGACGAACACAACCTTCCGGATCTGAAACCAATCCTGGGTGCTACCAAATTCATTGGCAATGCACTCAAAAAAGGTGATTATGTTGTGTACGAATCCACGGTCTACCCCGGATGTACCGAAGAGGATTGCATTCCCATCCTCGAAGAACTCTCCGGTCTGAAGTATAAAACTGACTTTAAAGTCGGTTATTCACCCGAACGTATCAATCCTGGCGACAAAGAACACACCATCTCCAAAATTCTGAAAGTCGTTTCCGGATGTGATGCAGAATCACTCGAAGAAATTGCAAAGACGTATGAGATCATTGTAAAGGCAGGAGTTTACAAAGCAAGCTCAATCAAAGTTGCAGAAGCCGCAAAAATCATCGAGAATACCCAGCGGGATGTGAACATTGCCCTGATGAACGAACTTTCAATCATCTTCAACAAAATGGGAATCAACACCTATGATGTACTGGAAGCTGCAGGAACGAAATGGAACTTTATCAAATTCCAGCCCGGACTGGTCGGCGGACATTGCATTGGCGTTGACCCGTACTATCTCACGTATAAAGCACAGGAGCTTGGTTACCATGCACAGGTAATTAACAGCGGAAGGTATGTGAACGACAGTATGGGCTTCTATGTGTCCAAACAAACAGTAAAGAAAATAATCGCCGCAGGGAAAGACGTTTCGAAATCCAAAGTCCTCGTCATGGGTGCAACCTTCAAAGAAAATGTTGAAGACATCCGGAATTCGAAGGTTGCTGATGTTGTCAAAGAACTTTCTTCTTATGGAGTGACCGTTGAAGTAACTGATCCGAAAGCGGATTCAGCTGAACTCAATCATGAATACGGTTTTGAACTGGTCAATGTACCCGGAAAGGATTACGATGCTGTCATCATCGCTGTCAACCACGATGAATACAAAGACCTGGATGAAGCATGGTTCAGGAAAATTCTGAGCAAAGACGGCTTGATCGTTGACATCAAAGGAGTATACAAAGGAAAAATTAAAGAGTTAGCATATTGGAGCCTCTGACATGAACGTACTGGTAACAGGTGGAACAGGGTACATCGGATCACACAC
>DAORHY010000463.1:0-1942 GCA_035438225.1 Bacteroidia bacterium | reverse complement strand
CGCCCTGTGAAATAAGGCATCGTCAGCAAGCACATCCTCGCCGAATTTTTCAATAATATTTTTGTACAGACTGTCTTCCGCCTGCCAGTTGTGTTTTGCATCCATAATTTTGGCTGCTTTGTACCAGGCTTCATCTGTTAAAGAATGATCCGGAAATTGTTTGAGCAACGTATCCAGTGTTGCCAGGGCTTCATCGTTCCTGTTCCTGAAACTGAGCAAATCGGCCTTTGAATATAACATCAGCGCATCCGTGGTGGAGTCCAGGCCCATATTGTCCTGAATGAGTAAAGAAAGAAAGAGGGCATCGTTCGCTATCAATTGAGAAGTTGCAGATTTCAGAACATCCAGCTGAGCCTGCGCCCACATAAAATCCCCGCGAAAGTAATCCAGCCGGGCACTCCTGAACTTCGCGTCCTGCCCGAGCGGATCGTGTTTAAAATCTTTGTCAACCTGAGCATACAGGAGATCGGAATCCCAGACATTTCCCGTAAAGAGGAGAATGTCGCCAAGTTCAAGTTTACATTCCGCCTGTGTCTGTTTGCTGATACCGGGAAAATAGATGGCCTGTTCCAGGTCTGCAATGGCTGAATCGGGCTGATCAAGATAAAAGGAACGCAAATGCGCCAGGCCTCTGACCAGGCCTGCAGTGCGGGCGGACCTTCCAAGTTCGGTCAATGTTGTTTCATAATCATTTTCAAGCTTCACAAGATCCGTAGCGGTGTAATTATTTTCTTCCGTGATTTTCTTATTGTAGGTATTCAATAATTCCATGCGGGCGGAAATGTAATTGTTGTTGTCCGCGCCTTTGTCCACGACATATTGATAGCACTTGATCGCTGCTTCGTAATTCCTGTTTGAAGCGGCCAGATTTCCGAGGGATAAAACACGAGTACCGTCTTCCCGCTGCCTTTTATCAAGGGCCTTTGATTGCAGGAATGCCGAATCAAAATCTTTCTGTTGTACGAATAACCAGATGAGCATTTCTGAAAATATCGGTTGCTCCGGATTTCGCTGAATCCTCCTCAACAGAGAAGTGCGGAGGAGGTCTCCACGGTTGTTCTCCGGATCATAGCCAACTCTTGCCTGAAGAATGTTGAGCACTTGTTGCTGCACCATCGGATTTTCCTCCACTGCATCGAGGTATTCATTGATCATCGGGGAAAAATCTCCTTTCTGGTAATAAACTTCTGCCACTTCAAAATGGAAACCATATCCCTCTTTTAACAACTTCTGCCCCTCACGATACGTGGTGAGCGCATGATCCCAATCCTGTCGCTGGATAAATGCATTGGCGAGTGATAAAACAAGTCCCTGGTCCGGGCGAAGCATCCGGATGGTCCGATCGTATTGGTCTTTTGCCTTTTGTTCCTGTCCCTGGGAAAAATAGACGAAGCCCAGATCCGCACCATACGTCAGGTTTTCCGGCTGTTTTTTGGAAATCTTTCTGACCAGCTTCTCCGCTTTATCAAACGACTTCATTGCAAGCAGACAACGAAAATAATTCGGATAGGTGCCGTACGGATCACGGTCGAAAAGCTTATCATACAATTCTGCGGCTTTATCATACTCGGCGTTTTCCAGGTATTGATCAGCCAGCTGCCTTTCCTTGCCGGCCTGCGCTTGTGCACCGGTAATTCCCAGACAAAAAAGGCAAAAGAAAAACAAGAAAATCCCGCTCACAGCAAAATGCTCCGTGATGGCAGGTATTTTTTTTCGAAAGGGGATCGTTGATAAATACAAATCAGTTTGGGTTAATCAGTTGATTTTATCGAAACCGGTGTACGAACGGATCGCATCCGGAATAATAACGCTGTCATCGGCCTGATTATTTTCCAAAAGCGCAGCAACAATCCGGGGCAAAGCCAGCGCACTGCCGTTCAGGGTATGCGCCAGGACCGGTTTATCTGCTCCGGACCGGTACCGGAGCTTCATCCGGTTTGAC
>DAORHY010000462.1:0-1982 GCA_035438225.1 Bacteroidia bacterium | reverse complement strand
AATTCTTCCTGCTGGTTGCCAAATTTTAGCTCGGCCCTCTTGTGTATGTTGTTGTTGAATTTTTTGTGCTCGTGAATTTTTTCGTGATCACTGATGTCGTGAATCGCTTCATCAATGGTGAGAAATTCTTTGATCGGCTGATACCGTACGCGAATCAGTTTGCAGGCTGCAGCAGCAATCTCTTCGGTGTCGGCAGCAACAGCCGCGACAATTTCACCTGCATAGCGCACTTTGTCGATGGCCATTGCAGTTTCATCGTGGGAAATGGGAAGTACCCCGAATTTTACTGGCAATTCAACTCCTGTTGCAACATAACGCACACCGGGTAAGCGGATGGCATCGAGTGTGTCAATGTTGATAATTTTTGCATGTGCATGAAGACTCCGCAGGAATTTTACATGCAGGGCATTATTAATCCTGATGTCATCGGCGTAATCTGCAATCCCTTTCACTTTCTTTTCCGCTTCGATGGCCGGTCTGCCGGTGCCTACCATGCCGTTCAATTCGCTAGGTGCATGGGAAGTGATGCCATTTCCATTTTCAATCGCGTATTCTGTCACCGCTTCAATAATCTTTTTGTACCCTGTACAGCGGCAGACATTTCCGGATAATCCTTCTTTTATTTCTTCCTTCAGATCCTTGCTGTCCGGTCGCAGGATAGTGTCTGCAGAATATTTTTTAGTAATGGCGAGAGCGGTCATGACCATTCCAGGTGTACAGAAACCACATTGGATGGCCCCTTTGCTGACAAATTTCTCCTGTAGCGGATGCAGCTTCCCGTCTTCTGACACGCCTTCGATGGTGGTGATGGCTGCACCATCAAATCGTAAAGCAGGAGTAATACAGCTGACTACCGGTTCTTCATTCACCAAAACAGTACATGCACCGCAACTGCCCTGTGAGCATCCGATCTTAGTACCCGTCAACCCGATCTTCTCGCGGATTACAGTGGATAACATTTCATGCTCCGTTACCGGAACTGAAAATGTTTTTCCGTTTACTGTCAGGTGTAGAACCTTCATTGTAGTATTCCTTCGTACTGTAAAACTGTACTGTTTGTACTACCAAAAATCCGCTTAATCCTTTATTCAGACTATGATCTAAATCATACTTTACATGTACTAAAAATAGTTCAGGGGATATGTTTTTACCGGAGAGTCTTTAAGATGAATTGTGTGCTGTATGGTAACTAAAATGAATGGATATTTACGAGATTGCATTATATAGAAAGGAGTATAGGGGGAAGGGCAGGGATCTACAGAAGGTAAAATATTTTCCTGATCGAATGCAAGAGTGTGTGGCATTTAAAAATTTGCCCCGATACTTTTCCCGCCATCGACATAGAGCGTTTGTCCATTGATGAATTCGGTTTCGGGATTGGCAAGAAAGGCGACAGCGTTGGCCACATCTTCAGGCTTACCCATTGTTTTTGATGGTTGTGACTGTATCAATTTCTCCAGCACTGCTTTTTCAAGTTTTTGTGTCATGGATGTATCAATCAGTCCGGGAGCTACCGTATTGACAAAAACATTGTATTTCCCCAATTCAAGAGCGAGGACTCGTGTCAGGGATACAATTCCTGCTTTGGATGCCGAATAATTACTCTGTCCACGGTTTCCAAGCCATGCCCGTGATGCAATGTTGACGATCCTGCCATATTTTTGAGCCTTCATTACGGTCGCCGCTTCACGGCACATGAGCCAGGTGCCTTTCAGGTTAACGTTGATGACTGCATCGAATTCTTCAACACTCATGTTCCAGATTAAATTATCACGGATGATACCGGCGTTGTTGACTACCAGATCCACCTGTTTGTACCTTTTCAGACAATCGGAAAAGATATTCTGTACATCTTGCTCCCGGCAGATGTCTGCGAAGAAGAAATTCACATGCTGCTTACCAAATTCCGTTTCCAGCGCTGCTCCGTTTGTCTGGTCTGTGTCGACCCCAAGCACCAGAAAATGATCTTTCACAAGTCGTCT
>DAORHY010000461.1:0-2005 GCA_035438225.1 Bacteroidia bacterium | reverse complement strand
CGCGGAGGTCGATCAGCAGATTGCAGGCATTGCGCTCTATTTCATAAAGTATTCCACCTGGAAAGGGAAAGGATTCTATCTTGACGATTTAATTGTAACCGAAAAATTAAGAGGCAAAGGAATTGGCAGAAAACTCCTGGATGCTTTCATGCAGGAAGCAAAAAACAACGGTGCAAAGCAAGTCCACTGGCAGGTTCTTGACTGGAACACTCCCGCCATCGAATTTTATAAAAAAGTCGGCGCAAGCATCGAAGCCGAATGGCTGGATTGTAAAATGACAGAAGAACAAATTCAAGATTACAAACCCGAAAACAATTAATCTTCAATCAGCAATCCTGACCCCACTGTCCATGAAAATTTTCAAATTCGGCGGCGCTTCTGTAAAAGATGCTGAGTCTGTAAAAAATGTCGCTTCCATTCTTTCTCAATATAAAAAAGAACAATTGATTGTGGTTATCTCCGCAATGGGCAAAATGACCAATGCCCTTGAAAAGGTAGTCCATGCCTATTACAATCAGGATCCACAACTGCCGGCATGTATTGACGAAGTCCGCCTCTTTCATTTCAATATTGTTGATCTGCTCGGTTTTCCGAAAAATCATCAACTCAGAAATGATCTCGAAAACTGTTTCGTTGAAATCGAATGGGCAACGGAAGAACCACCTGCAAAAGGCTATGGTTTTTCTTACGATCAGATCGTTTCTCAGGGAGAATTGATGAGTACAAAAATCATCAGCGCCTATCTGGTTGAATTTGGAATCGCCAATGCCTGGCTGGATGTGCGGGATGTGATTCAGACTGACAACACGTACCGGGAAGCTAAAGTAAACTGGGAACTCAGCGAACAGCTCATCAAAACCAGGATTGCCCAATTGCACGAAAATAATAATATCATTCTCACACAGGGTTTCATTGGCGCAACATCCGAAAATTTCACGACAACACTGGGCAGGGAAGGTTCGGATTACACAGCTGCAATATTTTCTTATTGCCTGGACGCAAAGGAAATGATTGTGTGGAAGGATGTGCCTGGGGTTCTCAGTGCAGATCCCCGGTATTCGCAGGACTCAGTGAAACTGGACCAGGTAAGTTATCACGATGCAATCGAATTGACCTATTACGGAGCTACCGTAATACATCCGAAAACGATTAAGCCACTGGAGAATAAACACATTCCGCTCAGAGTTTGCTCCTTTAATTCACCCAAAGAAAAAGGGACAAGTATCGGGAATTACCAGGCAACAAAGCCACTGGTTCCCTGTTTCATCTACAAACCATCACAACTTCTGATCTCAATTTCTGCGAAAGATTTTTCATTTATTGCAGAGGAAAGCCTTCATAAAATTTTCGGTGTGTTTGCCGGGCTGAAAATAAAAATCAACCTGATGCAGAATTCCGCCATCAGTTTTTCCGTCTGCGTCGATCATGATCCTTTTAAAATTCCCGAACTGATTCTGGAACTGCAAAAAGATTTCAGGGTGTTGTATAATGAAGACCTGATGCTGGTAACGGTCCGGCATTATTATCCTTCCACCATCGAGCAACTCACAAAAGGGAAAAAGGTTTTACTGGAACAACGAAGCCGTCAGACTGCCCAGGTTGTGCTGAAAGAAATTAAATCCTGATCAAGGGAAGAAAGACCCTTACTTTCGGTCCTATTAATTCAACAAAATACACTCCCGGGGAACAATTATCCAAGTCCAATCCGACAGATTCGCCGGAAATTTCAGGCTGCTCCGAAACCGTTTTTCCAGAAAGATCCCGTACGATCACAGACCGTACAACACCGGCGCCTTTCCAGGAAACCTGGCAGCGCCCACCGGCAGGATTGGGATAAATACGGATAGTGTAATCGCTCACAAAATCAGGAACAGCTACAGGTCCGATATTCACAAATAGCGTATCAACATATTCACATTGTGAATCCGATTCGCTCACAACCACAATTCCATTTCCCATTCCCAGCCACTGAACGCAAATAGAATCTGTTCCGTTACCGGATACA
>DAORHY010000460.1:0-2044 GCA_035438225.1 Bacteroidia bacterium | reverse complement strand
AGGTCTACTTTTCAACACATTTCTGTTTGTTAAAATAGATCAAATTTAAATGGATTTTAGTACCTTCGTCAGCCTGTCAAAACATCGAAAACATCAATAATTCTTACGGTTTTCAACAGCACCGGACCCTGCGCTATTTTGCAGGACACAGGATCAAATGAACCCTGAAATCCAGAGACAGGACAGGCAAAAGAAAATTTAAGGAAATAAAAGCTATATGGTTGAAGGAGAGAAAATTATTCCGATTAACATCGAAGAAGAGATGAAAACAGCCTACATCGATTATTCGATGTCGGTCATTGTTTCCAGGGCCTTACCGGATGTACGTGACGGCTTAAAGCCTGTTCACCGTCGGGTTTTGTATGGGATGCTGGACCTTGGTGTTTTGAGTAACCGTCCGTATAAAAAATCTGCCCGTATCGTCGGGGAAGTATTGGGTAAATATCACCCGCATGGAGACGGCTCTGTTTACGATGCAATGGTGCGGATGGCCCAGGAATGGAGCTTGCGTTACCCGCTCATCGACGGACAAGGTAACTTCGGCTCCATGGATGGCGATTCGCCAGCCGCCATGCGGTATACGGAAGCACGGCTCAAGAAAATCGCCGAAGACATGCTCCTGGATATCGACAAAGAAACAGTTGATTTCACTTTGAACTTTGACGATTCCCTTCAGGAGCCAACCGTCCTGCCTTCAAAGATTCCCAACCTGCTGGTGAACGGAGCTTCCGGAATCGCCGTGGGTATGGCAACCAATATGGCACCGCACAACATTACGGAAGTTATCGAAGGGATAATTGCCTACATCGCAAACCGTGATATCACGATTGAGGAACTGATGAAGTATGTCAAGGCTCCCGATTTCCCGACTGCCGGTATCATTTACGGTTATGCCGGAGTGAAAGAAGCTTACAACACAGGACGCGGAAGAATTGTGCTGCGCGCCCGCACCACCATCGAAACCACTGCCAACGGAAAAGAACGGATCATTGTCACCGAAGTACCTTATCAGGTGAATAAGGCGGAAATGATAAAACGCACGGCCGATCTCATCAACGAGAAAAAAATCGACGGCATTACCGACCTCCGTGATGAAAGTGACCGTGATGGCATACGCGTAGTATACGAATTGCGTCGCGATGCAGTCGCCAACGTGGTGCTGAACAATTTGTACAAATATACTTCCCTGCAATCTTCTTTCAGTGTCAACAACGTCGCCCTTGTACACGGTCGGCCAATGACGCTCAACCTGAAAGATCAGATTGTTCATTACGTCAATCACCGTCACGAAGTCGTCATCCGCAGGACACAATACGAACTTCGTGAAGCCGAAAAACGGGCGCATATTCTCGAAGGATTATTGATCGCGCTGGATCATCTCGATGAAGTCATCGCACTCATCCGTGCTTCTCAGACACCGAATATTGCACAGGAAGGCCTCATGTCCCAGTTCCAGCTCAGCGAGATCCAGGCGAAAGCAATTCTCGAGATGCGTTTGCAGCGTCTGACTGGACTTGAACGTGATAAAATCCGTGACGAATACAATGAATTGATGAAACTCATCGACTATTACCGCGATGTGCTTTCAAACGAAGATCTCAGGATGGAAATCATCCGTGATGAGATGCTTGAGATGAAGGAAAAATATGGTGATGAACGCCGCACGGAAATTGTTTTTGCCGGAGATGATATTTCAATGGAAGAACTGATCGCCGATGAAGATGTCGTCATCACGATCTCCCACCTCGGCTATGTCAAACGTACTCCATCGCGCCCGATGGCGATGCTGGCCCGCGCGATGGCGCCTTTCGTGTGGCTGCTCAACCATTCCTCCAACCTGCTGCTGCGTCTGCTGGGCGTGCGCCATGGCGGCGAACCGGAAGTGACGGCGGAAGAGCTCCAGATGATCTTCGCCGAGGCGACGCGTTCGGGCGTGATCGAGGAAGAGGAGCGCGTGATCATGACCGGGATCCTGCGCGAGGCCGAACGCCCGGTGCGCGAACTGATGACGCCGCGCACCGAGATCGACTGGGTGGACCGCAAG
>DAORHY010000459.1:0-2044 GCA_035438225.1 Bacteroidia bacterium | reverse complement strand
ATAGGTAATTCCTCCGTGTGCAATTGAAAATCCGTTCAGCATTTCCTTACGGATTTTCATCCTCAACACACAACGCCCTTGCGTTATTTCAATCCGCTCAATCCCCAGCCACTGACTGAACCAATCATTTTCATACATCCTACCTACTACTTTTTCGGCTTTGCTCTGTTCGGACATAGACTAATCCTTTGTTTCTGATCCTGTACCAATATTTTTCATTTCAATCCGATTATCTTCTTCGTGGTGTTTTTCCTAACAAAGCACCCAGCAAGCCGCGGGAAACTTCCCGCAGAACCATGCGCACTGTAGAATTGTTTGCTACTGCGGATATCTTATCTGTAATCGTTGATGGCTTTTCTTCGGCCTTCTTCTGCTTGTCTTCTTTTTTATCTGTTGGATCCTGATCATCCTCCCCACCCTTTATTTTCCTGGTCAGCATTTCATAAGCACTGTCCCTGTCGATTACATCATTGTATTCCCTGTAAATGGATGAGTTGCGGACAATTTCATCTTGTTCTTCCGGACTTAATATATCCATTCTTGATCTTGGAGCACACATCAGGGTATGCGCAAGCGGCGTCGGAATTCCCTTTTCATTCAGCACTGTCACCAAGGCTTCCCCAATACCCAACTCAGTAAGCAGGTTTTCGGTATCGTAAAATTCCGTTGACGGATAATTCTGAGCCACCAGTTTAATATCCTTGCGGTCTTTTGCAGTGAAGGCACGCATCGCATGCTGAAACTTGGCTCCCAGCTGGCTCAAAATTTCATCCGGTATGTCTCCCGGCACCTGCGTACAGAAATATATCCCCACACCTTTCGACCGTATCAGCTTGATCACTGTTTCCAGTTGGTTTAACAATGTCTTTGTCGCTTCCCGGAAGATGAGGTGGGCTTCGTCTATAATGATCACCAGTTTTGGTGCTGCTTTATCGCCCAATTCAGGAAACCGTGCATACACTTCTGCAAGGAGACACAACATGAATGTCGAAAAAAGCTTGGGTTTGTCTTGCATGTCGCACAGACGGACAATATTGATATATCCGCGATCCCCTTCTTTTCTCAACAAATCCTCTACATCAAAAGATTTTTCTCCAAAAAATTTATCCGCACCCTGCTGCTCCAGTTCGAGAAGTTTTCTCATAATCACACCGACGGTCGCAGGACTTACCTGACCGTAAGCATCCACTCCATCTTTTCCCTCACCGGAAACGTACTGAAGTACCTGGCGAAAATCTTTAATATCCAACAGGGGAAGTTTTTTGTCGTCACAATATTTGAATACAATGGTAACAACACCCTGTTGATTTTCATTCAGCTCAAGCATCTTTGAAAAAAGGACGGGACCGAATTCAGACACTGTTGCACGCAAACGCAATCCCTTTTCATCGGAGATGGACATCAATTCTGCGGGAAACTGCGTAGCTTTCCATTCGGCACCTATCAACTGGTGACGGCTTGTAATTTTAGGATTTTCTGTGCCCGGTTTCGCGATTCCGCTGAGGTCTCCTTTGATATCCATCAGCAGCACACTGACACCATTTTCTGAAAGGCTTTCAGCAAATTGCTGGATTGTTTTTGTTTTTCCTGTTCCTGTTGCACCGGCAATCAATCCATGACGGTTCACAGTATTCAATGGAATACCGATCCTCGCTCCCTGCAACGGTTGTTTGTCGAATACTGCAGTTCCCAGTAAAATACTTTTTCCTTCAAAAGCATATCCGGCAGCTACTGCCTTTTTTAATTCTTCTGCTGATTTCATTTTCGTACGGTAGCGGCAGGCTTTTCAAAAATAATCCTGTACAGCGATGCCTGAATTAATATTGTTTAAGGATAAAAAGTAAGATTTTCTTTGGTCATTGTACGCAACAAGACACTCGGCCGGTATCGTTCTTCAGAATATTCCCGGTGCAAATCAGTGAGTGTATTCAGCACATTTCCTGCACCCCATTCGTCACACCATTTCAATAACCCCTTCGGATAATTTACACCTTTGGTCATTGCCAGGTCAAGATCGTCGCGGCTTGCAATGTTCAGATACAGG
>DAORHY010000458.1:0-2054 GCA_035438225.1 Bacteroidia bacterium | reverse complement strand
GGAAATTGCAAAGTGAATTTCACTGCAACCACTGACGAGTTCACCTTCATCGGAATTGGAAAAGTGGGTTTCGACAACAATAACCTTCTCCTGACTCTGAACATTAACGGAACACTTATCATCAGCGGAGTAAACGGTACATTCGTTTCCAGTCAATCCGGGGGAATGGAAAATGTCACGGTTGGAAGTATGAATATTTCAAACGGAAACAACAGTTTCAACTGTACCCAGGCAAATGCCCTAAGTACCGGACATACTGTTAAAATGACGGTGCTTGGAAACATTGCCGTATCCGGCGGTACAAATTTTCTGTCTGCAAGCACGCAAAACGATACCATTGTCGTCAACAACGACATTGTACTTACCGGTGGCTCACTCTCGATTAAAGGGGCTGACGCTACCGCTTCAATAGTCAACATCCTTGGAGGTTACACCCAGTCGGGCGGAACGTTCATGATGCACAATAATGCCGGTGACCCGTTGGGCAATGGTTCTGCCATCACCATGACTGTCAATTCCAATGATGATGCAGTAGGTGATTTTTCGCATACCGCCGGAACATTTTACTACGACAACTCTACAACGGTACCCACTTCCCTCAATCTTATCTTGAATATTAAAAGTCCCAGCTGCACCCTGGGTGGTACCGGAAACATAACCATGACGAGCCCGGGAACCGGAACCGTTTATGGTACGCTGAATTATGCACGTGTCGGCACCATCAGTTTCAACAGATCCGGCAATCACGATATTCAGCAGATCAAACAAAATATTTTAACCAACTGTATCGTGGATATTGTAAGTGGAAATCTTCAACTAGCTTCTCATCAAACTTCCTCCGGACTTCCCGACTGGATGTTGATCAATGTTGGTGGGACACTCACGATGCGTACAAACAGTCTCCTCAGTAATGCAGTCAAAATGTACTCCGGACTCACGAATTTGGGCCGTATCCGCACGCAGCACGTGAATGGTTTGTACAATGCCACTACCAATGCAGCATTTTCTACGACCCTGGCAGACAGTCTTGATTTCTACCTCGCTTCGTCAAGTTATATTGAATATTACGGTGTCGACAATCAAATAGTCACAGGCATCGGTGTAGGCAAGGCAAAATTCAGCCAGCATAAATACGGAAACCTGGAGATCAATTTTACCGGTACGGCAAATACGGAATACGTCTACCCCACCAATATTCCTAACGATTCAGCAGTAGCAGTCAGGACATCGCTAATATTGACCAACGGTGAATTAAACCTTGATGATGATCACAATCCCTCGAATGCCGGTGGACGGTGGATCGTGATTGAAACCAGTGCCATAACCGGAATGACACGTACAAACGGATATGTCCGCAGTGAAGTTGAAAACGGCAATGGCCTGGTGAAATGGAACATCGGGGCAACTGCCGGAAACCATATTTTTCATTTCGGATACGATGCCGGCAATTACATACCGCTCACCTTTGCTCCTGCATCCGGTACGGTTGGCTCGGTTAAAATCGGCACTTACCATACGAATTTCAGTAACCTTCCTTACCCCCCAACGGTCACACATGTCAGGAACAATACAGGACTTGACAACAGTGCATTCACTGTAGACCGATTCTGGAACATTGATATTTCAGGAACTTCAGCAACTGCAAATATTCTTTTCAAAGCAACACCTGCAGAAGTAGGAACCATCAATACGCTGCTTGCACAACGCTGGGTAGCCCCTCTCCTTTCCTGGACCAATCCGGTGCCGGGTTCACAATCGAGTGTTACGAATGGCACACAGGCCAATACTCTCGGAATATTCAGTACATGGTGGACCTTATCGGGAAGCGCAAACCTTCTTCCTGTAGAATTGATAAACTTTGATGGCGGTTGCGAAGGGAAGGATGTAAGGGTCAGATGGACAACAGCAACGGAAATCAACAACAGCTTCTTCACAATTGAACGGAGTCTGGATGGAATAGAACGGGAAATTGAAGGTACAATTCACGGTTCAGGGACCAGCAGCCAGTTGATAGAATACAGTTTACGTGACAATCATTCGTTCGCCGTGTATTC
>DAORHY010000457.1:0-2074 GCA_035438225.1 Bacteroidia bacterium | reverse complement strand
AAGGGTAGAATGGTGCCGGTGTGTGGTAACCAGGTAATCTTTGGAACGGCACTGAATTATCCTGTGAAATATCCTGACAAAAACTTCGGTCAGGCAAAATCATCAGTAATACTAAAATGAAAATTTTCGAAAAATTCATTGGTAAAAAATCTGCTAAAGCAACAACAAGGTAATTAAAAATCGGAGCAAATATCACAAACTTTCATGCGCTTGATTCAGCATTTCAACAACTCAAATTTTCTGGAGTATGATCGACAATTCCAGGGAAAATCATACCAACAAAAAAGCCGGTCAGATTGACCGGCGTTTTGTACCTTTTCATAAAACTTCGTGATAAGTCAGGAGAGCTTATTAGTCGTGATGATGCTCCAGCTCGTGAGTTGTTTTCTCATTCAGCTTCGTTACAAAATCAGCATAAGGAAGCTCAATAATGTCGAGCTTTACTTCCTTTTTTAACACATCAAACACTTTATTTTCACGAATGGATCTTTCAAGCTTATCATAATTTCCCTCTTCGTTCAGATACCGGTTAGCAATATCTTCAAGGCGTTCCGGTTCCATTTCGTAATAGCCATATTGTGCAAATTGCTGACGAATTACCTGGCGGGACAAATCTTTCACTTCTTCTTCGTTAACGTCAATTTTGTTAGCGGAACTGAGTTTATTCTGAATCAGGTTCCAACGTAGATCTTCCGAAACATGATAGTATTCATGCTCAAACGTATGCTCATCCATTTCCTTTTCCTGGTTGGCTTTCAGCATCCGCTTCAGAAACGCATCCGGCAGCGGAATATTCAGTTCTTCCAGGAAAACAGTTCTCAAATCTTTTTTCAGTTTTCGGTCGCTTTCTCTTTCAAAATAGGAAGCAATTCCTTCCTTGATTTTCGCACGAAACTCATCCTCTGATTTGACCACTCCTTCACCATAAACCTTATCAAACAACTCCTGGTTCATTTCTGCTTTTTCCACCTGGTTAATGGTCATAACAGTGAATTGATAATCTGAATCCAGCGAAGGAGAACCTTTCTCCAATTTTAAGAGGGCTGTAAGCTCTGTATCATTTGAAAAAATCTTCCGCGGATTAAAACGAACGACATCCCCTTTCTTCAGGCCCAGGAATTGCTTGCGGTCCTGAACATCTTTCACCAGCTCTATTGAAAGTGTTGTGGTGGTCTTGTTTCCGCCTTCACGCAAATTTCCTTCTTCATCCAATTCGTTGAATTCACCGTAAAGAATATTCGTTTCTTCCGAAACCTCCGGATTGGAAAACTTTCCATAACGACGCAGGATATCTGCAATATCATCTTCCACCATTTTATTGTCAACTTTAACCCGGTAATATGGCACTTTCGTTTCCGGCATGCTGACTTCAAAACTTGGAGCGATACCCAACTCATAAAGGAATTCAAATTCCTTTCCTTCTTCAAACGGTTGTTCCTTTTCGCTTTTCTTCGGGAGCGGTGTACCAATAACTTCGAGTTTGCTGTCGTAAATATATTTACCCAGCGATTCCGAAAGGAGTTTATTCAGCTCATCAACCAGGACCGCTTTCCCGTACATTTTTTTAATAATCCCGGCCGGAACTTTGCCCGGACGGAATCCCGGCACACTCGCAGTTTTTTGGTACTGACGAATAACCTGGCTCACCCGATCCTGATAATCCGCAGGCTGAAGCTCAATTTTTACAACTGCATTCAATTCATCCAGCTGTTGTTTCGTAATATTCATAGTAATTTCTCTTAAAATCGTTCTGACTTACTTCCCCGGATAGAATGTTCAAGTCAATTTCAACTCTCATTTTCCCATGATAAAGGAATTTCCGGGATTTCTTAAGTGCGCATGGAGGGACTCGAACCCCCACGCCTTTCGGCACCAGATCCTAAGTCTGGCGCGGCTACCAATTACGCCACACCTGCAAGTGGATTGCAAATTTAAGCAATTTAAATTTATATTTCAAATTTTATTACAAATACCATTATAAGAGCAAAAAGCACATGTTTCAAGGGTTGTAGTTTGCTCAAATGAACCATTAAAATTTAAAATTTCAGTTATTTTGCCAATTAGTATTTCTTCA
>DAORHY010000456.1:0-2077 GCA_035438225.1 Bacteroidia bacterium | reverse complement strand
AGGAAGGATGAAAGTATCAGGATAAGCATCACTCCCAATATCCAACCCCAAAAGGTAGCTGTTGTCCAACGTCTAACGGTAAACGGTTTTACTGCTGTGATGCTCATCGCATGTAATATTTTTCAGAAGGTAATGAAACATTTCTTTTCAATTGCGGCGATTGCGCCCTTAAGTTTGCTGAATGAAGTTATTGGGACGACCAGCCCACCAATGCCAAGCCCAAAATAACTAATAAAAAAAATCTCGCATTGCTTCTGAGTGCGCCGGCAGGCTTATGCCGGTGGACAGAGGTGAATAGAATAGGGCAAGGGATGGACTGTTTTTCATGCGCTAAATTGCCGCGGTGTACGAAAGATGGCGATTTGCTTTTGGATTCCTTGCTTTTGAATGAGCCCATTTACATAGTTTGGATCCATCCGAACCGCCTTTCCCGATGAAAAGAAAAACATTTATTGAGGATAGGAATACTATTGTAGAGTTGACCTGGTTTTTATATACTACAAGTAGAAAAAAATGTCTTCACCCGACTAGTTCTGGTGAGCTGTCTGTTAAATGTATATTCCTGTGGGAAAATATGCAACACAGAAATTGGTCCGGGTTTTTCAAGATTGTCTTTGCAGACCGTATCCACGATGCTGTTCCGCAATGGCCACAGAGCCATCTGCACTGATTTTATAGTCGGGAACCAAATGGCAGAGTTTTAGTGTTCAAACTTTCGGTGTTAAATTTTTGTCGTGCAACACAGCTGCTATGTCCATCGGTTTATTTACTACTTGTTTTCCATCTTTCCAGTTTGGGTATTCCTTTTGAAAAAAGTCCGGCAAGAAACCCGGGGAAGCCCATTTCTTTCATTTTGTCTTTTACAAATGCCTGCATTTCCTGTGCAGTGATCCCGGGTGGGTTGAATTTTCCAACCTCATAACAATAAGAACAATACATTTTGCTGATTGTCTTGTCTGCATTTGTCCCACCGCCGTTTGGTGATTTTTGCAATGGCATTCCACAGCTCTGGCAATTCTTGTATTCCTTCTGTTCCAATTTATTTTGTTTTACAAAATCGTGTTCTGCAATTACTAATTTTATTGTTGTTTGGTTTAACGCTGTAAGATGTGTTGTCGTATTCCGATTTACTCATTACTTGTATTTGTTCTTCATTCGTTTCACGGAATAAGCCGTCATTTTCTTCAAAACAGGAATGCTTACATCATCCAGTCGTTTAATGTAAATACATGCTTTTGACATTTTGTGTTTGCCAAAGATTTTGAGCAGTTTGCTTCTTTCATCGGCGCTCAAGCCAAAGTAGAGTGCAATAGCCTGCTTACGAGGAGAAAATCCTGCCAACGGAGCATCCCCTTCATGACCGCTCTCGTATTTATAATGATAACTTCCAAATCCGATAATGGCAGGACCCCACATTTTGGGTTCAAATCCGGATTGTTGTTTCATGATTTCCACGATTCGAAAACTGTCTGCCCTTTTTACAGGATCTGAAACAGAATTAATAAAGTCGGAAACGCTATTTGTTGTTTCTACCGTTTTAGCTTTTGCCTTTGCCATTGGAAATGCTTTGAAGCGAATATACAGATGAAAGGCGACTTCTGATTTTTTCCGGAAAGCGCAAGGTGGCCACCATTAAATTTCTTTAAAGTACTCCTGATACCATTCCGTTTCGTGGTTGTCTTTTTTATTGTCAGCGATAGTGTGCGAGTCGTCAATTTTTGAATACAGTATTTCAAGGGAAGCATAATCCCGTTGACTGATTACTTTTATTCCGTTTCTCATCAATTGTGCGGCACATACGCCGGCTCCAATTTGATAAACTTTTATTTCTGAAAATCGGTTTCCATTATAGATGACCTGACTGCCGCAGGCAGCACTAATATCCATCATCACTGCGATTTCAACATTCTCTTTTTTACTGATCTCGAGCATCTTCTCCGATGCCTGAATCATCCCTTTGGTCCAGTCTTTACCGTTTTCAGTAAGAACCTTTGCTTTTCCGTCGAGTACATCATAGCCGGTACCGCCGTGTATGTCGCACATTTCCCGTGGTGTTCCAAAGGAAAACTCTTCCGGG
>DAORHY010000455.1:0-2084 GCA_035438225.1 Bacteroidia bacterium | reverse complement strand
AATCCACTCGCCAATCCGAAAGTGCAGGAACTCATACTGAAGTCCCCGACGCTGGCGAACAATCTTGTCTCCTTACAGAGTAAAGGCTGGGTTTTTATTTATGGTACGCCGGGAAAGGGAACCTTTGCAGACAGGACGAAATCTCAAATCGTACTGGATCCCAACAATACAGACGGTGTGGATATGACACAATCGTTGGCCCACGAATCAGGACATGCCATGTATACTCCGGATGCTTATACGCCACCCGGGAAACTTTCAAAAGCCGATTATGCAAGTAAAAATGCAAATTCCAATTTGAAGGATGAAGGAGAAGCTACACTCACGAATGCACAAGTCCGGGATGAAATAAAAACGAATGGCGGAGACGATATTGGAATTGCAGGGTCGAAACCGGATGAGTATCAAAAAGCATACGATGATTATGAGGTGAACGGAGACAGGGATAAATCGCGCCAGGAAATTGCTGATATTTTCGCCGACGGGGAACATCCAAGTACTGCTCCCGAAAAGACTTACCGGGAGTATTATACAGAACCTTACAATGACTATTATGACAAGAATGTAAAACCATGAACCTATCCTGCTTATTTGCAATTCTCATGACCTCCGCCCTACCCTTCAGTACACTTGCAGGCAAACTACCCGAAAACGAAATGGAACAGATTATTCAAAAGTTGATTGTGAATCGCTCCGGTGATATCTCAAAAATTGAAGAGTTATTGAATCTGAAGATGCAACAGGACACCCTCACCTCAAATGCCTTTTTTACGGTGTACACCTGGCATTCGGAAAAATCCGAATTTCCATTCCGTGGCATAGAATTGCGTCTCCCTGTTCCGGATTCGGAAGCAACGAAGGAAAGTCTGGTTATTTTTGAGATGCCAGATGATAACCGGTATACCCAGGACTATGTAAAGGAACATTTTGGCGATTCAATTCAGATTGTTCCTCCTCGTCCCGGTCAGCTGGATGACCAGACGGTTTACTACCGCATTAACGGCAAGAACAATATTCTCAGCTTTGGATTTTCAAATAAAAACAATTACAGCAGCAACATTGTACTCCGGTATACTATTGAAAGCAAGGTACTCCATTAACAATAAATTGTCCTGTTTAAATACAGGAATGAAAAATACCCCAAGCTCCCAAACCAGTTCTCTCAATCATTTTTTTTAGTCTAACAAAATTTAAAACTTCTTCTTCATGAAAAACTCCGGAAACTACCCAGTCCTTGAAATCAATTACCTTCAGTACCCTGATCTGGCAGACAATATCTGGCATGCACAAATGTCCGAGCATCCACAAATTCTGACCTACGGCGGTTCTGATCCGAACAAAAGGAAAGCCGCCATGACCATCGTTGAAGGAAACAACACCAGCCAGGTTCCGCGCATACTCAGCCGTGATGAATACCCGTTTGCCTGCACAGTAGAAGGGGGCCACAGTACTGCAATAGGACACATTCCTCCGTGGCAGAACTCTGCACAGGGTGGTTTGATTTCTTCGTTTATCCGGAACCACGGATTGACCCCCAACTGCGGCGAGCTTTCGAAATTCATTGTGAAAGTAACCAATCATCCCAAAGGAGAAGTAACGGTTCCATTGAACGGGAACCCAAAAAAATAAGCCTCAATTCCACCCATTCGGGTAGTTGACCCGGGGTTCATCCGCATCTATCTTTGACTCATAATTTCAACATTATCACTAACCCATTAAATCAAAAGCCATGTCATTCAAAGCAAAATTCACAGTAGACGGAAAGGATTACCGCGTTTTTAATTGTTCCTATTCCATGCAACAGGATGTTGACAAAACCGGACGCCCTTCCTCAGAAGTCCGCGGAGGCACCGTGCAGCTTGAAGTTGAATCCACCGGTGATTCAGCATTAGCTGCCTGGATGATGGACGCCTTCAAACACAAAAACGGAACAGTTACTTTCTACAAACGCGACAGCGAACAAAAAATGAAAGAACTTTCTTTTAAAGATGGTTATATCGTTTCGTACACGGAAACATTTCCCAACCACGGTGACAATCCGATGAGCGAACATTTTGTGATCTCGGCAAAGGAAATCAAAGTCG
>DAORHY010000454.1:0-2110 GCA_035438225.1 Bacteroidia bacterium | reverse complement strand
GTAACGGGTGTGTATGAGCTTGAAGTTGCCATCCGGCTGGTGTTAATCGCAAATGACAGTTTGCTGATTTACACAAACTCATCCACGGATCCTTACACCAACGGCAGCGGCAGTACGATGCTTGGTCAGAATACCACAACGATCAATACAGTCATCGGTACAGCAAATTATGACATCGGCCATGTATTCAGTACGGGAGGCGGTGGGGTGGCCGGATTGGGCGTTGTTTGCAATTCCACGAACAAGGCCCGTGGGGTTACCGGAAATTCTGCACCGGTCGGAGATAGTTTTGATATCGATTATGTCGCACATGAAATGGGTCACCAGTTTGGTGGCAATCATACTTTTAACAGCATTACCGGGTCCTGCAATGGCAACAGGGCAGCTTCTGCCGCTTATGAACCCGGAAGCGGGACAACAATTATGGCTTATGCGGGAATTTGCGGAGCAGATAATACACAAGCGCACAGTGATGCAATTTTTCACACGAAAAGTTTTGACGAAATTGTGATCTACAGTACAACCGGAACAGGGAATACTTGTCCTGTCACTACTGCAACCGGAAATACACTGCCGGTCATCACAAGTGCAGGAGCGAATTATACGATTCCATTTTCAACACCCTTCAGTCTTACCGGCGCAGCAACAGACGCAAATGGTGACGCACTTACGTATCTTTGGGAAGAGTATGACCTTGAACCGGCAGGCAGTGCGCCCAACAGTCCCACCGGCAACTCCCCAATTTTCCGCGACTTTGTTCCAACAAGTTCCCCGACACGAATTTTTCCCCGCATACAGGATATCGTGAACAATACCCAGACCCTTGGAGAAATTCTGCCTTCCTATGCACGGACATTAAATTTCCGTTTTACTGTCCGGGATAACCGCGCAGGTGGCGGTGGTGTAAACCATCCGGATACCACGGTAAAAGTGGTTGTTGCAGTAACGAGTGCACCGTTCACGGTCACCGCTCCGAATACAGCTGTCACCTGGAACACAGGGACCGTGCAAACCGTAACCTGGCAGGTTGGAGGAAGCGATCTTGCTCCTGTAAGTTGTGCGAATGTGAATATCTTACTTTCAACAGATGGGGGGTATACGTATCCGTTTACTTTGCTTTCCAATACACCCAATGACGGTTCACAGGCAATCACAGTGCCGGTTGCACTCACGACACAGGCACGGATCAAAGTAGAGGGAGCGGGGAATATTTTCTTTGATATCTCAAATGTCAATTTTACCATCGCTGCCGGAGCGCCGGTAATTACAACGATCCTCACAACCGCATTGCCTTCTGCATCCATTTGTGCAGGAGGGTCCCTAAATATTGCTTTTACTATTGACGGGCCGGCAAATGCGGGAAATGTATTCACAGCATATCTTTCAGACAATACCCTGAATTTTGCAAATGGTGTGAGTATCGGAACGCTTGCAAGTGTCAATGCAGGATCGATCGCAGCGACAATCCCGGCCGGGACTGTTCTGGGTGGAAACTATCTCATCCGTGTGGTAAGTTCCAATCCGGTAGTCATCGGTTCGAGCAACGGTACCAATCTTACTGTGCTTTCTTCTCCTTCAGCTCCCGGAACTATCAGCGGTTCTTCTGCTGTTTGCCAGGGGCAGAGCGGTGTAGTATTTTCTGTTCCGCTGATTGCGAATGCGACAGGATATTCCTGGACTTTACCATCCGGTGCATCGATTGTATCCGGCGCAAATACAAATTCCATTACGGTTTCATTTTCCGGTGTTGCCGTTTCCGGTGCTGTGACAGTGCAGGGAACGAATGCCGGGTGCAGCGGATCAGTATCGGCGCCATTTGCTGTAATCGTGAACCCGCCACCATCGCTTTCGGCTATCACCGGACAAAGCACTGCATGTGCCGGACAAGGCGGCTATGTCTATTCTGTCACATCGATGCCCGCAACAAGCAGTTACACATGGAGTGTTCCTTCCGGAGCGACCATCACTGCAGGAGCCGGTACAAATTCGATTACCGTCAGTTTTTCTTCGGTGTCCACTACCGGGAATATCAGTGTGTACGGTACGAATGCCTGCGGGAACGGAACGTCTGTTTCCATGTTGGTGAACCTTGTTCCGCTTCCTGTCGCGC
>DAORHY010000453.1:0-2116 GCA_035438225.1 Bacteroidia bacterium | reverse complement strand
GCAAGGTAAATTGTCATGGAGACAGAAACGCTCAACAACATTGCATAGCCAAAAAATTGTTCGAGGATCCGGGATAAACTTTTCTCCCAACCGGGAAGTCCAATTTTTCCTGCGATTATACTGATGATCCACAATAGTAAAGTTCCAATAGGAGGAAAGAGTATTCCGAGAAGAAAAATTCCTGCGCCGTCCTTTTTCTTTACCCAGGCACGAACAAAAATTCGAATGGTTTCAATGATCACACCGATCAGGAAGATTGCAATCAGCAGTCCTCCGATGCTTTTGTTTTCCGTATAGAAGAGAAATAACCCGGCTGCGACGAGGAGAACGATCAGGATCCAATAGACGGGGAGTAGCCGTTTGTAGAAAACCTGGTAAAGTAGTGCGAGGAAGAATAGTGGCGCGAGAAACACTGCGCACATTTCGAGTAAAACTATTTGTTGTGTGGCATGAAGGTCAGTGCCGCTGATGATCTGGTAGCTCCCGAAGAAAATGATAGACAGGAAAAACGTAAAGAGGCTGTAGTAAAGGTTGGTCCTGTTCTTTCTGTAATACAGAAATAATACAAAGTGAAAAAGCGTCAGGGTGATGAAAATGCCTGAAAAAATGAGAATCTTCGATTCATCAGAAAAATCAAGCAGGCCGTTCATTTCATTATCCAGTTTGCTGATCTTCGATTCAAATTGAATAAATCCGGTATTGGAGCTGAAATGGATGTAATATGCTTTTTCTTTTTCAGAGTAGTTGGTTATTCTGAATGCGAGCAGATGTGCTCCCGGGCGATCCCAGGAAAACGGAAGCGGAATGGATTTTATCCGGAAACCTGACACTTCTTTTTTTCCGCTGATCCCCAAAGTGCCGATGGTGCGGACAAGTTTACCGTCCATGTAAATTTCACAGGCGCCGAGCAAATTGGTAGAAAGCGCAAGCATTTTCGAAACCATGCTTGTGTCTGCCCACAGATGAACCCGGAACCACATGACGCCGTATTGATCAGCATACACGGAAAGGGCTTTTGTTCGATCTGAATCTTCGAACAGTTTTTCCCAGTGGTTGTCATCGTAATCCGGCAGGGCCCATGCCAGGGAATCACCGTGCCTGAAGTGCCAATGATTTATCAGCGGATAGGATTGCTCAAGTTTATTCCATGAAAGCGTATCAAAAGAACCGGCTCCCGACGACTCATTCTGAATCAGGACGCAACTTCCGATCAGTAATGCGCACAGGATACTAAAAAAGGGAGGCGCGTTTTTGCAGGCAGGGTGCTTTGAAATAATACTGCAGACGAATCGAGAAAGCGTGTCCATAATGGGTTTCCGGTTCGGAAATTACGGCAGGAAAACGAATTTTACTAATCCATTCTCGGGGAGCTGTTCATTAATTCATGTGGATTGACGTTAGAAATACTTTGCCTACCGGTACTTTTATAGTGTCTATGCAATACCAGTCTGTTAACCCGTTTACAAATCAGGAGCTGAAGAAATACACAATCGGTGATCTACCCGATTTTAATGCATGCCTGAAAGCGCAACGTTTGTGGAAAGGGATGAGTATCAGTGAACGATCAGCATGTTTTGAACGCCTGGCGAATCTGATGACAGAGAAAAGAACAGAGCTTGCCCGTTTGATTACTTCCGAGATGGGCAAGCCGCTTGCAGAAGCAGTTCTCGAAATAAAAAAATCGGCAAGCGCCGTAAGGTATTACCAGGAACATGCCGCCACATTCCTGGAACCTCAAAATGTAAAAACAGATGCAATGGAAAGTTTCATTGTGCCGGAGCCCCTGGGTTTGATTTTTCTGATCATGCCCTGGAATTTTCCTTTCTGGCAGGTGTTTCGTTGTGCTGTTCCTGCACTTTTTTCAGGAAACGGAATCCTGCTAAAACATGCACCCAACGTTCCGCAATGTGCAGAAAAAATTGAAGAATTATTTGCGCTGTCGGGATTTCCTGAAAAACTTTTTTCTAATTATTTCCTGACAAATGAAGCAACTGCACAGGTTCTCGCACATCCGTTGATTGCCGGCCTGAGTTTTACGGGAAGTGATCACACAGGTGCTTACCTTTCAGCAGTGGCTGGAAAGCACCTGAAAAAATCGGTCATGGAACTCGGCGGG
>DAORHY010000452.1:0-2139 GCA_035438225.1 Bacteroidia bacterium | reverse complement strand
CGGTCATCTCTGATCCGGCTGTATGAAGTGCTCGGGGGTTACACTATTCATAGAGAGAGAATAATATGGGCTCACTGGTGAACTACATTGCCGCAACCGCTGATATGCGTTTCCACGTGGGGCGCTCCCTGGTAAAAGACATTTCCACTTCCACTGATGGTAACATCGAGGTGGTCATATGCACTGACTTCACAATCACCAGAACCGGAAATAGCTACCCGCGTGTCGATGCTCGTCAGGTTATAACTCCGGATATCCCCGGATCCTGAAATTTGGTGCTCTGCATTCAGTGAAACGCCCATGAGTAAGATATTTCCGGAACCGGAAAGGGCGGTGCGAACATCCATTGTGTCCAATGCAAGATCCACAACGCCAGAGCCACTTAATCGAACATTCATGACAGGTCCCGAAAGTATTCCGCGACTGACCATGTTTCCGGAACCACGAAGATCAACTGTATTGAAGGATGGAGAATGTACTGTCAGCGTAACACCGTTGTGATCATAATGCTGACGGTAATCAATAAAACGTATTGTTAGTCTGCCTGCCAGAACTTCCGTTTCGATTTCAGGAAGGATATTGTCTTCTCCATACATTTCAATAAAGCTTTCTGAATCCTGGACCAGGTTAACCCTGAAGTTTTCATCGAGTTCAACTTTTGTGAAAGCTGGAAGATTACGTTGCTCTGTTGTAAATTGACCGGATCCGTTCAGTTGCTTTTTGCAGGAGGAAAACAGAACCACTACCAGAAATAAAATTGTGAAATGAATTGATTTCATTGCTTGGGGTGTTTGATGCCCCAAAAATGAGAAGTCTGACCTTGTTTCTGAAAAAGAACCTTACTGAAGCGTAGAAAATCCTGTTTGAAATGCCGATTTTGATCATTCACAATATTAATTGCCGGAATGGATTATTTTAGCCGGGTATACAAAAGCAATGACCTTCAATAATATCCAATATTAACAACATTCAATGTCCGAAATCCGCCAGGCTGTCTTACAGGATGTTGAACAATTATCCGGATTGTTCAACCAGTATCGAATATTCTATAAAAAGGAATCTGATCCGGAAGCAGCACAATTGTTCCTGCACAATCGAATGAAAAACCACGAATCCGTTATCTTTCTCGCCTTGCAGGAAAATATCCTTGCTGGATTTGTTCAGCTGTACCCCCTTTTCTCTTCTACCCGGCTGAAAAGGCTGTGGTTGCTGAATGATCTTTTCGTCCTTCCCGATTACCGTGGTTCCCGAATTTCCGTTGAATTGATTGAGAAATGTAAAACGCATTGTATTCAAACGGATGCGTGCGGATTGATTCTTGAAACGGCAATGGATAATAGCATCGGAAATACTTTGTATCCGCGGACAGGCTTTACACTTGACACGGAATTCAACAGGTATTATTGGGATGCATAAAGATTCTATCCCTATTTCTATCCGGTATTCTCCTCCGACATGAAATCAAATTTTCCGTTGGCTGGAATTTGTTAGTTTTACACCTATGAAAAAATTACTTTTCATTCCATTCCTCCTTTGCTATTGTTCTTCTTACGCGCAACTGCTGCCTGGAATCTGGAGAGGGGAAATTACATTGAATGACACAACTGCCCTTCCTTTTAATTTCCAGGCATACGAAAGCTCTCTCGATCTGATAAACGGTGAGGAAAGAATCAATGTTAAAGAAATTCGGATTGACCGGGATTCTGTGTTTATTCAGCTACCCGTATTTAATTCGGAATTTCGTTGTAAATCAGATGGCCAGTCGTTAACCGGTAATTTTTATAATTACACACGTAAATCCAATAACATTCTTGCCTTTCAGGCTGAACAAAATGTTGGCTACCGTTTCAGTGACAAGCCCGAACATACACCATTTAATCTCACAGGACGATGGCAAGCCTTTTTTGATGATCAAGACCCTGAATCAAAAATGTCGGTGGCCATATTTCAGCAAACAGGAAACCGTCTGACGGGTACTTTTCTCACCACAACGGGAGACTATCGTTACCTGGAAGGAGAAGTTAGCGGAAATCGTCTTGCCCTTTCTGCATTTGACGGCTCACATGCCTTTCTATTTACAGCTACAATCCTTGACGACGGTTCAATGATAGGAGATTTCTTCTCTGGTTCACATTACCA
>DAORHY010000451.1:0-2144 GCA_035438225.1 Bacteroidia bacterium | reverse complement strand
TTGTCCACTGATAGGAATAAGGAGCAGTTCCTCCCACAATTACAGCTTCCATTGATCCGTCATGGGCTCCGTGACAAGAGATGTCGGTTCCACTTGGAAATTTGGCAACTGTAATGACCACATCCAGATCAGTTCCGAATGAGATGTTAGAGATGAAAATGAAAAGAAGAGATGTGAAAAATGAAATAGTGAAGTAGGAGTTATTTTTCACGGGAATTTATTTTTAGAAAATTAATTTGAAAAAAATAAACCACTATCAAATGTATACAAAATAATTCCGGAATTCACAATTAAAAATCGGTAGTTGACCAAAAAGATGATAAAAGTGATTATTTGATGCTTATGTTAATTAGAAAACTTGAAATTATTCATTATTTCTATTAATTTGAAAAATAATTTTCTGAATCTTTAAATAATACAAATTAATTGTGACGCTACGTTCAAGCAGATTATGACAGTACTTCGGACTTAGGAATTCAAGAAGTGAGATCTTTTCTATAATAATTTCATTCCTTAGGGATTTTTGATAAATGGATTTTGGAATGTTTTTATTGCCACGAATACACGAATATTTTCTATTCTGCCGCGTTGAGAATTATTTTCTTTTTCTCTCAAAGAATTTGATCACTGAATATTTTAAATTTTGACTTTTGATTTTAACTTTTTGACTTTCTATTTAAATCTCAAATCACTTCGCAATCTAACCCTGGTCAAAGTGAGGAACGAGCGGAGAACGGGCAGGGCGGGAGTGAGAAGAGAGAAAGGCTCGTTCCAAAGTTAAAATATACCCCTGAAACCCGCATCCTTAGGTAATTTTCACCCTATCTTTTCTGCCGTTTACCAAACAAACGATTTTCTTAACAATTTAATATTTACCTTTCCTAAGGATTGAACTATTTTTAGTATCCTAAATAGTTAGAAATATTCAGTTTTTATTCTGAAAAATTTGATTGAAGAAAGGAGGACCCAATGAGTCACCCTCACACTCTAAAGGTCGTGTTGATTTTTATTTTACTGGCAGTCTTTGCTGATTCCCATGTGTATGCTCAAACATACAACATGGCGAATGGTACCATTAATACTTGTAGCGGAACATTTTATGATCCGGGTGGTGCAGCAGGAAACTATGCCAACAATACCAATATCACACAAACCTTTTGCTCCAATGCGGGAAACTGTCTGACGGTAAATTTTACCGCATTCCGTACTCAGGGAGGAAATGATTTGCTAACGATTTACGACGGACCAACTACTGCTTCGCCTGTGATTGGTGTTTTTTCGGGAACAACATCTCCAGGTTCGATCACCGCTTCAAGCGGTTGTCTTACATTTAATTTTGTTTCGAATGCAAGCACTGTTCGCTCCGGTTGGGCCGCGACTATTTCCTGTGGTGCTTGTGGTACAAGCTACCTGATGAATAACAATACTGCTGTGAATACCTGCGGAGGATTGTTTTTCGATGGTGGAGGAAGCGGAGCCAATTACACGAACAATCAGAATTTCACGAAAACTTTTTGCTCATCCACTCCGGGATCCTGTTTGCAAATTCAGTTTACATCTTTTGCACTACGTGCAGGCGATAATCTCACTGTTTACAATGGTAACAGTGTTGCGTCACCACTGATTGGAACATATTCCGGTACAACATTGCCACCGACCATGTTGTCGTCTTCTGGTTGTTTGACTGTGAACTTTACATCCAATGCAAGTGCAGTAGATGCAGGCTGGCAGGCGATCATCACCTGTGAAATTTGTCCCGCTGCCCCGGCGGGATCCGCAACGTACACACATCCGATAGCCGGACTTCAGAACACGTATGTCGGAAACAACATGGTGAACACCTGTGGCGGAACATATACAGACAATGGCGGCATTGCAGGAAATTACGCGAACAATATCAATGCATTTTACAGAACATTTTGTCCAAACCAGGCGGGGAAATGTTTGCGGGCCCAGTTTTATTCGTTCGGAACAGAACTGGGTATCGATTACCTCGCCGTAAGAAACGGACCGACACAAGGAAGTGCTGTACTTGGTGCATGGTGGGGCGGGCCGCTGACAACTTATTCCGCATGCATGGGAGCAGGGATAGGCCCGCTGACATCAACAGATCAGAGCGGGTGTCTCACTTTTGAATTTTATTC
>DAORHY010000450.1:0-2164 GCA_035438225.1 Bacteroidia bacterium | reverse complement strand
CTTTGCCGATTTATCAGTATGCTGAATAAGAAAATGATTCCCGTAAGTGCCAGTTGAAAAGAAATCATTGGAATTGTCGCCTGGAATGTTCATTCATGAAATTATAAATCAATTCAATATGTTTCCATCCGGGGAAAATGCACTGAACAGCAAAGTTTTAATTCTGCAGGTTTGATCCCGGTACAGACTTCCCTTTTTTCTTATATTTGTATGGACACCCAAACACGATTTTTTGGATATGAAAGAGTCACCTGCAGGTTCTGTTAACAGAGATTTGAGCTTCGAAGACTTCCGGAAAGAAGTACTGAATGATTTCCGTATTGCATTGGAAAGCCGTCATGCCAGCCTGCTTGGCCGCAAAGAAGTTCTCACCGGCAAAGCAAAATTCGGTATTTTCGGAGATGGCAAGGAAATCGCCCAGATTGCAATGGCCAAGCAATTCCAGGACGGGGATTTCAGATCGGGCTACTATCGTGACCAGACATTCATGTTTGCCATCGGTCAATCGGACATCACTAAGTTCTTTGCTCAGCTGTACGCAAATCCCGATGTGGAAGCCGAACCTTCTTCTGCTGGGCGATCGATGAACGGACATTTTGCAACCCGAAGTTTGAATCCTGACGGCTCCTGGAAAGATTTGACCAGGATGAAAAATTCATCCTCCGATATCTCACCCACTGCCGGACAAATGCCCCGGCTTGTCGGACTTGCCTGGGCTTCGAAATTGTACAGGCAAAATCCGGATTTGAAAAATATGCAGGGATTCTCGGTGAACGGAAACGAGGTAGCGTTCGGATCAATCGGTGATGCAAGTACCTCTGAAGGCATTTTTTTTGAAGCCATTAATGCAGCCGGAGTATTGCAGATTCCCATGGCTATTTCTGTCTGGGATGACGGCTATGGAATTTCCGTTCCTGCAAAATACCAGACAACAAAACAAAACATATCTGAAATCCTCAGGGGTTTCGAGCGGAATGAAAAAGGTAAAGGTTATGTTATTCTTCGCGGAAAAGGCTGGGATTATCCGGGCCTTTGTGAGATGTACGAAACAGGAATTAAAATCTGCAGGGAGGAACATGTTCCCGTATTGTTCCACATCCAGGAGGTAACACAGCCTCAGGGTCACAGTACTTCCGGTTCACACGAACGTTACAAAACAAAGGAGCGCCTTGCCTGGGAAGAAGAATACGACGGCCTGCGTAAAATGAAGGAATGGATGATTGCTTCTGCCATTGCCACTACTGAAGAGTGTGAGGAAATGGAAGCTGCTGCAAAAAAATACGCTGCTGCATGCAGAAAAAAAGCCTGGGATGATTTCATGTTGCCCATCAAAGAGGAAATCAAAACAGTGACAGCATATTTCGAAGCTCTTGCTGGGGAAAGCGGACAGGGTCCGTTTATCCTCAAAGTAAAAAATGAACTCGAAACATTGGCTGACCCTGCACGCCGTGATGTGGCTGCGGCTGTGCATCGCGTATTGCGCATGGCAAGGAATGAAAATTCAGCCATTCGGAATGACTTGGTCAACTGGAGTAAAGATTATTCACTCAAAAATTATGACCGCTACAATTCCTGTTTGCACAGTGAAACCCAGGAATCTGTATCGAACATAACAGCAGTACCTGTGGAATATGCCTCCGATGCGCCAATGATGGATGGAAGAGAAATCCTTCAGGCGAACTTTGATGCACTCTTCAGCAGAGATCCCCGGCTGGTTGCATTTGGCGAGGACCTTGGACGGATCGGCGATGTCAACCAGGGCTTTGCAGGCCTGCAGGCGAAATTCGGGGAGATCCGCATTTCCGACGCGGGAATCCGCGAAGCAACAATTGCCGGACAGGGAATCGGACTGGCATTGCGCGGTCTTCGACCGATCGCTGAAATACAGTATCTCGATTATCTACTCTATGCCTTACAGATTTTAAGCGATGACCTGTCCACATTACAATACCGTACAAAGGGAGGGCAGAAGGCTCCGGTAATCATTCGTACCCGTGGCCACCGTCTGGAGGGTATCTGGCATAGCGGCAGTCCAATGGGGATGATCATCAATGCACTCCGCGGGATTCACATACTCGTACCGAGAAACATGACGCAGGCGGCAGGATTCGCGCGCTTGAGGCGCGCGGATGATTACCGCTTGTGTTCCTTATCGGCCAAGCTT
>DAORHY010000449.1:0-2175 GCA_035438225.1 Bacteroidia bacterium | reverse complement strand
AGGGAAATAGATCAGAACATCGTTTCCGCGCTTCACTTTGCTGATGTAAGATTCAGCGACTTCAGCTGAGACTTTAAGCGAACTGAGGTTGACTACACGGAATGCAGGTACACCCGGAGCCATGGTTTGTCCAACTTTGATATTGACGAGATCGACCGTTCCGTTGATTGGTGATTTTATCCGTGTCATGTCCAATTGTTCCTGCAGACTGCCCATTCTCTTTTCAAGCGCTTCCTTGTTCGTCTTTGCCTGGAGAAACTGGATTTCACTTCCGATTTTCTGGTCCCAGAGATTTTTTTGTTTGTTATAAATCTGTGTGACAAGGTCAAGTTGTGCCTGAAGTTCCTGAATTCCCTGGCGAATGATCCTGTCATCAACAACAGCAAGGATGTCCCCTTTGCTGACCTTATCACCGGCTTTCACATTCAGTGAAGTGATATTGCCCATGGTTTCTGAGCTGACTGTGACATCTTCTTCACCTTCGACCTTTGCCTGAACTTCTATGTAGTGATTGAACGGAACCGGATTCATTTCTGTCACTACTACAATTTTAGATTTGACATTCAGGCCGCTTGTATCAGCATCCGCCAGTTCAGTTTCAAGCCGGGTGATTTTTTCCCGCAGGCTTGCCTGTTCTTTTTTAAGATTGTCGAGTTCTGCACGTTTTTTGTCAGTATCTGAATTTTGTGAGCAGCTAACAGCTGTAAGGATGAGGAGGGAAAAAAGTATTTTTTTCATAAGTGGAGTTTTTGTCTGGAGGGAAAAAGTAATTAATAATTTAAATTGCCGAGAGCTTTGTCAAGGTTGATTCGGGCAATGGTTGCATCGTACAATGCGTTGAAGTAGTTTGCCTGAGCTTCTTTTAAGGAAGTCTCAGCATCGAGTACTTCGAGGTTAGAGCCAACACCCTGGTCATATTTGATTTTTGATACTTTATAGATGTCGTTGGCGAGCGTCAGGTTTTGATCCTGTGCATCCAGAGAATTCAAGGCGTCGATCAATGCATTTCTGTTCGAAGTGATATCGATTCCAATAGCCTGTTCAAAATTCACCAGTTCATTTTTTATTTTTCGTAAAGCAAGTTTTTGCTGTTTGATTTTTGCAGACTTCTGGAATCCATCAAAAATCGGAACATTCAATGTGGCGCCAATAATTCCGGTAGGGTACCACTTCTGATCCGGGTCTGTAAAATCAAATTTATTGCGCTGCGCTGTTGTGCTCAGATTTCCATACGCGACGAGGTTCGGATAATATCCCACCTGGTACCGTTTCACATTGTAGGTTTGCAGTTTTTCCTGCGTCTTAAGAATGGAATATTCCACACGTTTGGTGATGTCTGTTTTCTCCAGTGGAATTGTTGTGTTTTTTATTTCGCCCGCATTCAACGAATCGGTTAATTCAACACGCGACGCTGTATTCGCTCCAAGCTGATACAAAAGTACCTGCGACGAAAGTGTGAGCAGGCGGTCGAATTTAGTGTTCTCTGTGGTGATGTTATTGTATAAAACCGTAACCCTGTCCAGGTCCAGCTTTTCCACAAATCCGTTGTCATACAGTGCTTTTGTGTCCTCTTTTAATTTTTGAATACGCTCCACATTGGATGCGATCACCTTTTTTCTTTCCTGCAGTAACAGGACATTATAATAGGCTTTGGTTACATTGACCGCTGTTTCAATTCGGGTTCGTTTAACATTCTTCAACGAAAGTTCACGAATTGTTTTGGTTGCTTTCACACCCAGAAGATAGGTGGGGTCGAATAGCAACTGGGATGCAGTCAGTCCAGCTGTTGCATTCCAGCGTGTTCCGAACTGAACTGGAAAAACACCGCTTTGATTCAGGTCTTTTCTCGGAAGAACATTTTCGTCGAAAAGAATATTGTAAACGGAAGGTGAAATAAAGTCAGGAAGAAACTGCGTCGGAATTTTTTCGAAATCTTTGACATCAATGCTTCCATTCAATTGAGGCAATCCGATTCCAACTATTTCTTTGACCTGGGCTTCGGAGATTTCTGCATCCAGTTGAGCATTCAGGACATCTTTTTGATTTTGAAGTGCGAAATCAATGGCCTGTTTCAGCGAGAAACGGTAAAGGGAATCCTGTGATTGTGGCTTTGCAATACCGGCCAGAAAAACAGCAAGGAGAAAAGTGATTAGTTTTTTCATAAAGGGGCAGACG
>DAORHY010000448.1:0-2195 GCA_035438225.1 Bacteroidia bacterium | reverse complement strand
TCCGCAGCGATCGTAAATGGTCTCAATTCGGAAGAAATCAATGCTGAAAAAGGCCTCAGGGATGCCCGGTTCGAAGGCCGTGAAGCAACAGCAAATAACCTTGCAGTAACAGGATCACTGCTTTATTACTGGAAATCACTGCGTGTTCAGGTATCCGGCTACTACGGTGGTTCTGTTGGATTGTCTTCCCGTGAAGCGGACAGTTTGCAACTTGAATCCGGAATCTTTGGTACACCGGTTTCCCTTGTAGAAGCAAATTTCAGCTATCAAAAAAAGGGCTGGAGCCTGAAAGGACTGTTCACAGTGGCAAACATCCCGGATGCGAACCGGATTAACAGGGCGTATGCAAAAAACTGCCCGGAACAAATGACCGGCTACTATGCGGAGGCCGGTTACAATGTATTGCGCTTGTTTAACGATTCCACCAGGAAAAACCTTTCACTCTTTCTTCGCTATGAATCTGTACAGATCAATGACAAGATGCCTGAAAATGGAATCAGGAACGAAATGAACAACCAAACCTTCCTCACTGCAGGAATTAATTACACTCCTGTACACGGAGTTGTAATTAAAGCCGATGTGAACTTAAAACATACAGGCGTGCCGAATCCAGTATTGCAAAGCATTCCATTTCCAGAAGCTCTGCCCTATGAGCAGGACCAGACAATTTTCAGCCTTGGACTCGGTTATAGTTTCTAACATCATGGTCAACAGAAGAGATTTCATTCTTAAATCCGGGCAAATCTGCGCCGGGGCCTGCGGATTGTCGGTCTGGATGAGTATGCTTTCTGCATGCAAAACAACAACTCCTGCAGCAGCAATTATCGAAGAAGACAAAATCATTTTACCGTTGAGTTCGTTCGGAAAAAAGAAGGTGGTCATTCTCTCTGACAAAAAATTTCCTTTCGACATTGCTGTAGTCAAGAAAAATGAATCTCAGTATCGCGCTTTCGAGATGCAATGCACGCACCAGATGAATGCTGTCAGATTCACCGGAGATGGTTTTTTCTGTCCTTCACACGGAAGCACTTTTGACCTGGAAGGAAATGTTACCGGCTTTCCTGCAATCCGCCCTTTGAAACAATTTTCTTCAGAAATAACAAATGAACAGCTGATTATACGACTTTCCTAACACTCCTTATCTTGAAATCAATCCACTATCTGTCACTCCTGGGTATACTCATTATGGTCTGTGGATGTAGAAAAAACAAATCAGAAGAAATACTACCCGAATCAGATTACCAGGCGGAAATTCTATACGATTTTTCTCATCATGTAGTGCTGGCCACTTACAATGACGTGCGGTTAAAAAGCATTGATCTGGATGAACGCGTGGCCCGGTTTGTCCTTTCGCCGGATTCGCTGCTTCTGGATTCCTGCCGGCAAGCATGGAAATCAGTGCGCGCGGCATGGGAATGTTCGGAAGGTTTTCTATTTGGTCCTGTATCCTATCTTGATATTGACCCGTCTATCGATACCTGGCCGGTCAATTTTACATCCCTTGATTCCCTGTTGAGCAGCACTCGGGTGTTTGATCAGAACCACATGCATCAGCTCGAATTTTCGCTCAAAGGTTTTCACCCCCAGGAATACATGCTTTTGGGAAACAATGGACAGAAACAAGTGACTGATTTTACATCCAGACAACTCGACTATGTAAAAGCACTGTCTGATTATCTGAAAACATTTTCGGATCAGGTGTATCAAACCTGGAATCCGGACATTCAGCGCAATTACCTTATGGAAGTGACACAACCCGGAAAAACCGAATCGTGTATGGGACGCCGTTTCACTGCAAACTGTTCTTGGACGTTTCGGGTGGAAGGCTGGCAATCCAACCTTGATACAACAAACCGCAGGAGCATTCAATGAAGACATGGGAATTACCAGTTTTATTTTCCCCAGGGAAAATAGTTTCAGCCAGACACAACACGATGGACTGGATGATGACCCCGAAATTTCCGACAGCCTGCTGCATGCCGTTGCATTTTACATGAAAACCCTCGCTGTCCCGGCACCACGGAATATTCAAGCTACGGATGTGTAGAATGGGAAGAAAATATTTTCAGATGCCGGTCGTAAGTATTGTTACCGTCCCTCCATGCGAACCAAAGTCAATGTTGCATTACCTGCCCTGCCAAATCAGCGCATATCTCCATACACCGATCTGTTGCTGCATGACATGGGAACTGACC
>DAORHY010000447.1:0-2213 GCA_035438225.1 Bacteroidia bacterium | reverse complement strand
TCTGCTGTGGATTTGTGAACCGAAGGATATATACGGTCCAGTCCGTGGGCTGTCACAGCTACTGTTGGCAGTTGATTTTTCAAGGCAGATTTATGAGCAGCAATATCGACTCCGTAAGCCATTCCGCTGACAATGAGCGCCTGATATTTAATCAATCCTTCAACAAGTTTTTCTGTCATTTCTTTTCCATACCCCGTAATATGCCTTGTTCCTACAACGGCAATTGCATGCGGCACATTCAGGTTTTGTGTCCCTTTGTAAAACAGAATGACAGGGGCATCATCACAATTTTTGAGCCGGTAAGGATATTCAGCATCGAGGTAAAACAGGGGAGTAATTTTGTGTTTTCTGATAAATGTCACCTCCCTTTCGGCTTCCGGAAAAAATTTATGTCGTGTGACCAGCTCTGCCCGTTCACTGCCGATACCCGGAATTCTCTCAAGCTGAGTTTTCTTCCTGCTAAAAATAGCGGGAACACTCCCGCAATAACTCACCAGATTCCTGGCAAGGACCGGACCGATCCCGGGAATCAGGCTCAGGGCAATTTGCATTTTCAGCAATTCATCAGGATGATTCATTTCTAAAAATAATTCAGCAAGGAGCTTCACGAAATTTCTATTATACTTGTTCGTCCAAAGCTCCGGTCAAATTTGACCTGCCAAGATTACAACATGACCATCGTTTCCACAATCCAATATAAGCTGAGAAATATTCTTTTGATCAGCCAGTTTGTTCTCATTCCATTTCTTTCCTTTTCGCAGTTGTGTGTGCTGCATGGAAAAATCACTTCCCCTTCCGGCGAACCCTTACCCGGAGCAACACTGCTGGCAGACAGTGTGACGGGTGGCGCTTCCGATGTGAACGGACTGTATGAAGTTAAACTTCAACCCGGCGTTTACAATCTTCGTTGCCGCATGATTTCGTTTGCAGAAAAAAGAATCAGTCTTGAATTGATGCCCGGCGAAAACCGTGAGCTGAACATTGTTCTGGAACCGCTCTCCCGTGAATTGAAATTAATTGTGGTGAGTGCCGGAAAATTTGAGCAGCAGATTGAAGACGTGACGGTATCCATCGAAGTGCTTAAACCCAGGCTGGTGGAAGAAAGAGCGACAACAACCATGGAAGATGCTATGGAATATGTCCCCGGTGTCAACATTATTGATGGACAGGCAAATATCCGCGGAGGCAGCGGATGGAGCTATGGCGCCGGCAGTCGTGTACAGGTGTTGGTCGATGATCTGCCGATGCTGACTGCCGATGCAGGAGATGCGAAATGGAATTTTCTCCCGGTTGAAAACCTGGAACAGGTAGAAGTTATCAAAGGTGCTTCCTCGGTGCTGTTCGGATCCAGCGCCCTGAACGGTGCGATTCATCTCCGTACGGCATTTCCACGGGATACACCCCTGACGAAAATAAACTTCTTAACCGGCGTTTATGACAGGGCTGAAGTCCGTTACGATTCAACCTTCACCACAACAACATCCGGTGGAACACAGGAAAACACAGTCTCAAAAAAATACAAACTCAATGCACCCGGCAGCATATTAAATAAAAACGGAATGCTGAGCTTCCTGCACAGTCGGAAAATTGGAACACTGGACCTTGTCCTGGGAGGCAATATGCTCATTGACCAGGGTTACCGGGAAGGAGAAAATGAACAACACGGTCGTTTCAACATCAACACCCGTTACCGGTTCAAACGAATCGAAGGATTGTCGGCAGGCATCAACGGCAATGTGATGATGACTACCGGAACCTTGTTCTTCCTTTGGAAAAATGATTCCACCGGAGCCTTCCGGCCAGCTCCGAATACCCTGAGTGAGTACACAACTTACCGCAGCAACCTCGATCCATTTATTACTTATGTGGGCAGAAAAGGAAATTCTCACAAACTGCGTACGCGATGGTTCAATTCAAAAAACGAGAACAATACGAACCAGGCATCCACAGGGAATGTGTATTATGCAGAATATCAGTACCAGAAACGATTCGGAGACAAGGCAACGCTGACGGCAGGAATTGTTGACCAGGAAAATAAAGTCAGGAGTGAATTGTATATGAATCATTCCGGAAATCAACTGGCCGGATACCTGCAGGCGGATTTCAAGTGGAAACTGTTTACGTTTTCTGCCGGTGCCCGTGCAGAGCAAAATAAAGTTGACAGTATTACGGAAGACTGGACACCCGTCCTCAGGGGCGGAATCAATGCACAA
>DAORHY010000446.1:0-2244 GCA_035438225.1 Bacteroidia bacterium | reverse complement strand
GATAATGTTTTCCGTAACCGAACGAACAATACCCGCATTGGTTGCGATGAGGTCGTCACGGCTCATTCCCGGTTTACGTGGCAGGCCAGAGGTGATTACCACGACATCGGAATTTGCAGTTTTGCTATAATCATTCGTGGAACCTACGGTACGTGTATCGTATAAATTAATTGCAGCAGTCTGCCAGATGTCCAATGACTTCCCTTCCGCAGTACCTTCTTTGATATCAAGAAGGACGACCTCGTGAACAAAATCCTTTTGCGCAATAACATCGGCACAAGTGGCTCCCACATTGCCGGCACCAACTACGGTTACTTTCATGGATGATCGAATTTAAGAATTAGGACACGAAATTAGGAACTCAGAATCGAATACGGAAATTTAAAATGAAGCTCAGCGCAGGGAAATGAGAAAAATCATACGCCACCAAAATGAAGTCATTCGCCCATTTTCCCCAATAGCCTACAATGGCAAAAGCCTGAATTTACCCCTGAAAAAAACATATCAACACCTGTTTAAAACCTTTAACGAAAAAATTAGGAATTTTATGTTAAAATTTTGTAAATTTCGACTATACAGTTCAAAACGAAAAGATTGACGTGGCTGATGCGTAGGTTTATCGTGTCTTTCTTATCGTATGCAAAATAATTTTGTTATCAATTCTAAAATCGTTGTTCTCTCTGCTCAAAGTCAATTTGTTTTCAAGCAGCCCCCCTTCATGCACAAATTGACTATTTCTTTAAAATAAAAACGAACCTGCATGACTAAACAGCTACTTGTATTTTCTGCATTTCTTTTCTGCATTTTACACACTGTTGTTGCTCAAACCTACAATATGGGGAATTCCAATATCTCCGCTTGTGCAGGTACTTTTTACGACAGCGGCGGCAATGCCGGACAATATCTGGATAACGAAAACAGTGTGATGACTTTTTGTTCGAGCACATCAGGACAGTGTGTTCGTTTGACATTTACTTCTTTTAACCTGGAGACCACATTTGATCAAATGATTATTTACAATGGTCCGAATACTGCATCACCTGTAATTGGAACTTATACCGGCACTACAAGTCCGGGCACAGTGACGGGTACCAGCGGATGTCTGACGATCGCATTCACCTCCGACGGGAGTGTGACGCGTGCGGGATGGGCAGCAACCGTCAGTTGTGTTGCATGCGGTGGAGGACCTTGCGGTTCTGTTTGCAACGGAGGTCCGGCACCTGCAAATGATGCCTGCAGCGGTGCACAAAGCCTGGGATTGTTGCCGGTGCCAACTGCATGTCCTGCCGGAATCGGTACGCCCTTAACCCTGAATACAACGAACCTTTGTGCAACAGCTGAAACTCCGTATACCTCAATGCTCGGTTGTCAGCCCGCTGGAAACATGGCCAGTCCTGCAGCTGACGTGTGGTATTCATTTTCAATTACCGGTCCGACGCTGAATGTAAATATTGCGGGCCTTCAGACACCTGAAGTTGGATTGTATTCCGGAAGCGGATGCAACAATCTCGTTCCCCGGGGCTGTGGTATTGGTGCGAACGGAGCTCTGGCTACCACTTTCGGAAGCCTTCAGCCGGGCACCTATTTTCTCCAGGTGAGTGGAGGAAATCTGAATGATCAATGCAATTTTACACTCACCTTACAGAACAACTTTGATTGCGCTGGATGTGTGATTCAAAGTAACCTTACGGTAAATCCTCCTCCTGTGAACGGAACGTATCAGGCAGGCCAAACCGTCAACTTCTGTTACACAATAACTGATTACAACCAGACTTCAAGCAACTGGCTGCATGCCGTAATTCCTTCCTTTGGTGCAGGATGGGTTTTGGGTTCCATCACCACTACTCCGGCCAACCGTTGTACTGCAAATTTAACACCGGGAACATGGAGCTGGTACAATTCTACGTTCACGAGTACTGCTACCGGACTTACCGTCGGACCAGGTTTTTTCTATGAAACTTCCGCCGGAAATATCTCCGGTGTTGCTGACGGTGATCCCGGAAATAACTTCGGAGATTACAACCCGAACAATACCTGCGACTGGACTTTTTGCTGGTCGGCCACCACATTGCCACCGGGGCAATGCATTCCCGGCGCCAGCCTGAATATTTCCATCGATACTTATGGCGACGGCGAAACAGGATCCTGGACATCTTATGCCTGCAGCGGAGACCCTATCATCCAGTTTTTTGCACAGCTTGCATGTTGCACACCTCCGCAGATTACCAATACACCGATCAATTG
>DAORHY010000445.1:0-2260 GCA_035438225.1 Bacteroidia bacterium | reverse complement strand
ATATTCAATTCATTAGATAATGATTACGGATTGTAATTCCCGCTCCATATCCCGGTTTATTTTTACTACAGACGTGCACCGTGTACACACGGAGGTTCACAGAAAGAGCGAAGGAATATTCCTGACCGCGGTAGTTACCACTATCTACTTTTAAATTTTGCATATTGAATAGAAGATTTTTATCATGAAGCTAAGTCGGCGTTTTTTATACATTTGATTAATGTCAGTTGAAATAAAGATCGTAAAAAGCAAATCTGATCTCAGGGAATTCATTTTTCTTCCTTCAAAATTGTATAGTGATCGGGCGACATGGGTTCCGCCATTGTACATGGACGAATGGAAGTTCTATGATCCTCATCAAAACACTTCGCTCGCACATTGTGATACGATCCTGTTCCTGGCTTATGAAAACGAAAATTGCGTGGGCAGGATTATGGGAATTATTCCGCATCCGTACAACCGATTGATGAATGTTCAATCCGCCCGTTTTTTTCAATTGGATTGTTTCAATGATGCAGTGATTTCTCATGCATTAATTACCGCAGTAGAAAAATGGGCGATCCAAAAGGGATCAACTACCATGATTGGACCGTATGGTTTCTCCGACAAAGATCCACAGGGATTACAGGTGGAGGGATTTGAGCACCTGCCTGTACTGGCTACTCCGACAAATCCTCCGTACCTGGAAAAACTGGTTGCCAATGAAAGATACTCAAAGCTGATTGACTGCATAAGTTATAAATTGAACATTCCGAAAGAATTCCCCGAATTTTATAAACGAATCTACCAACGCGCCATCCGCAACAACAATGTACGCATGGCAGAATTCAAAAAACGAAGCGAACTCAAACCGTATATTGTTCCGATATTCCGCCTCATCAACGAAACGTACAAAGACCTTTTTGGTTTTGTTCCACTGGAGGAAGCCGAGATGTTTGAAATGGCAAAAAAATATTTACCAATTCTGAATCCGGCTTACGTTAAAATCATTCTCGATGTTAAAAACGAGCCTGTCGCCTTTGTTATTGCAATGCCGGACATGAGCAGGGGCATCCAAAAGGCAAAAGGAAAATTATTCCCCATTGGTTTCATTCATATTTTGGGATCAGCCAAAAAGACCGCTCAGCTTGATCTTTTTCTTGGCGCTGTCAAAGAAGAGTATCAGGGAAAAGGATTGACGTCCATACTCGGAATTAACCTCATGGATACTGCCCGCAAACATGGGTTAACCTACATCGACAGTCACCTGATCCTCGAATCGAATTTGAAAATGAGAGCAGAATTGGAACGACTGGGTGGAACAATATATAAACGGTATCGGGTATTTATGAAAAACCTCAGTAATGAATCAAAAAATTAAAAGCGCGAATAAGCAGCCTGGGATCATCTCAAATTTTTTCTCACATGAGCAGCAAACGCCTTACTTTCATAAGGCAACTGTGCATCGACGCAAGCCATTAATTCCTGAAGCAATTCCGGATATTTTTGTGCTATTTTCCGGATCACACTCATTGAATACACTTTAACGGCAATTGGCGATTCAGCGGAAGTGAGCAATTTGAAACAAATTTCTACCACATCACTTTCCAAAGATTCCGGGATTTCAACACGGCGTAAAATCTGAAGCGCATTGCGAACAACAGCATCGTGAACAGGATGCACCATCGCTTTGAGGATTTTCGATAAATACACTTCAAACATTTCCGGATGTTCCACGGCACAATATCCGGCAGCCATGGCGGCACGTTGTGCAAGAACTTTTTCCCCGGACAAATAACAGCGCATCAATTCTTTGAACTTTGCCTTATCGGTTCCGACAAATTGCACAACTTTCTCAGCCTGCTGCCTTGAATGTTTACTCAGAAGTGCCTCGCGAATATGCATACCCATTTCAAAAAATCAGGAGTATTTGCTTTTCAGATAAACAAGATAAGTCTTGATGTCTCCACCAAACTTGCGCTCCATTTGCAGTTTCATTCTTCCTTTCATCCCACCGTAGCGTTGAAAGTTGAGGAAATAAGCATTGTTCGGTATTTTCTCTTTATAAATGCTCCTGTAACGGTTTTTGTTGTGAAAGGAAACCGTATCCAGCGAACTTACTATCGAATCAATGTAAACAACTTTCAATTGTTTTTTCAAATCAATTGACTTCCCGTCTATAGCTGCATAGAGCGAATCCAGTATTTTCTTGCCATTCAGCATATGCCTGCTGAACAAGTCATAATCATCTTTAAAATATATATATTCTTTCAGCTCTTGC
>DAORHY010000444.1:0-2267 GCA_035438225.1 Bacteroidia bacterium | reverse complement strand
GCCAGCTCTTCAAGGCTGGCAGAAAACACAACCTGCTCACCTTTTTTCATCGCGAACTCAAAATATCCGGGAGTGAATAAATCTTCTTTGTAATCGTATCCGCGGTCCTGCTCCTGTGAATATTCAAAATTATAATGCCAATCCGGCACTGAAACATATTCTACGGATTTCGATGCCTGCATCACTAATTCTGAGTAACCATTGTATAAACGAAGCTTCACTCCGTTGGGTACATCCGTATACTTCTTGAGCGCGTAAGTATTGGCCTTGCTCAGAGAATGATAATTCCGGAAAGCCAGAAATGGCATCAGCCGCATTTTCACCGGCGACTGAGCATCCAACAGTGTATAGCGTATCATGACACCATCAATCCCGGATAAAAGAATTATTTCTTTCTTCAACAACACACCGCCAACAGCATAAATCCAAGTCGGAACAGGATCGAATGAAAAATCCGTAATGTATTTATGTCCCTTGGGATGATAAACACCTCCCGGAAATTTATGAATTGCGAGGTGAAACTCTGCATCCTCCTGCAACACAGTCTCGTCAACACAGGAAAGCAACACATGCAAATCATTATCGATTTGAGGCTGAGGTGCTACCAACAATCCATGGTATTTTCTTGTATTACAACCAATTACAGTTGAACTGACGTAGGCACCATGCGCGTTTGTACGAAGCAACTCTTTACTTAGAACATACTGAAGATTAACAAGTTGCTTTTTGTCAAATTGAATATTAGACTTTTCTATAATTGGCTTTTCAGCTGTAACAACAGGGTCAGAAATTTGATTTTCCACGTTAAAACTCCTTTCTTTTCAATGCTGTAAGGTAGAAATAAAGAGGAATCGTGAAAGAACTCTTTACCAATAGATATCAATATTTTACAACTGAAAACTTCAATAAAAATTTATTGGATTCAAACTAAAAAATTTCAATTCCTCATTCTTATTTTAAAGAACCTGATTTCAGGGAACCCATTCAATTGTATTACAGGGTGTGAGTACCATTTAGCATCCGCTCAACATCAGGTGCTTACAATTTTTTTTGCAGCTTTTTCATTTTTACCGAGAAATGCAAACCCTGCAGCTACCAGAAGGCTGAGTGAAATCAGAAATACAAACAAGCTGTTGAATCCGAACCGGTCAGCAATCCCAAGACCGATTGATGGAGCTATAATGGTAGAAATTCCATAGGCCATGGAATAGAGCGCAGAATACTGCCCCTGCCGTTCTTTCAGGGGTCTGGACAAAGCAAAATTCATCATGAAAGGCATCGCAAAAACCTCCGACATGGTAATGATCAAGGTATACAGGATCGCGAAGGCCATCATTCCCTTTCCAAAGAAAAGTACAAGAAAGGCTATTGAAAGAAAGAGCGTTCCGGCAACAATGAAGGAGAAAATCTTTCTGGATTTTTCCAGGTATGAAATCAGTGGCATCTCTATCAGCACCACCAGCAAGCCATTCAAAGCCAGCAACAATCCAATTGTATCTTCATTGTAGTTGCATACCGTACTGAAATATTGTGGCATACTTGCAAACAACTGAAAAAAACCAGTCCCATACAGTGCAACAAGCAGGATAAATAACAAATACTTTCCATCGCGGTAGGCAGACGTAGTACGATCATTGAGAACAGCATTTTTAGGATGACGCACATGGCTCCTTTTTCGCGGAAGATAAAAATAGAGCATCAAAGCCGCCAGGATACTGGTCAAGGCATCAATCACGAACAACCATTTATAGCCCAGGTACAATGCAACGAATCCTCCAATAGCAGGACCAATGGAAAAACCAAGGTTCACCGCCAACCGCACAAGGGAAACTGACCGTGTCCTGTTTTCCGGTGAACTGTATTCAGCAATAGCTGCAGAATTTGCGGGGCGAAAAAGATCTCCTGTTAAGGAATACGCAAAAATGATTGCCGCTATTGCCCATACCGAAGTGGCGACAAGCATCAGGAGCAAAATGAACCCACAGGTGATTAAAGAAAAAAGCATGATGTGAAAATAATTCATCCGGTCTGTCAGCCACCCACCGATATAACTTCCCAACACACTTCCCATACCGTAAAAACTCATTATGAATCCCGCTTCTCCAATGGAAAAATGGAGATCCTTTGTCATGTAGAGTGAAGTGAAGAGCAACACCATTGATCCGCTACGGTTGATAAACATCGCAACGGAAAGAATCCAGATGTTACGCTGAAGATGTGAAAATGCTTCACGATAAAGGGAGAGCAGGCGGAGCATAGCGCGAAGC
>DAORHY010000443.1:0-2273 GCA_035438225.1 Bacteroidia bacterium | reverse complement strand
CTTTTTGCTTCTTCGACAGTGACCATGATTTTATACCATCAATAATTTACCGGCAGCAAAGACCAATACAAAGGCCAGTAGGTACCTTAACACACGTGTATTGAATTTATGACTTCCAAAATAAGATCCGATTAAACCTCCCAGGCCAGTAGCAACAATCCACCAGAGTACCATCGGAGGAAACGAAATTCCATTGCTTAATAAACCGCTGATTCCTGAAATGGAATTCACCAGAATGAAGGGTGCAGATAGAGCAGCCGTTTGTTTAATATCCGCCCAACGAAATATCAGCAACAACGGAGAAAGTAAAATCCCTCCTCCGATTCCGATCATACCGGAAAGCAAGCCAATGATTCCTCCAATCAATAGTGCTGCAATCAAAGGCATTTTCCGAATTTCAGTAGTGTCTTTACTCCCCACGAACCCAAGTATTCTTATGACAGAAATTAACAGACAAACACCTAAGATGATTTTAAAAAGCTGGGGCGGAATGTGTAGCAATGATCCCAGGAAAGCCAATGGGACAGACAATATAATCAATGGAAGAAAAATATTTTTCTTGAAATGACCTCCTTTGTAATATTGAAATGTTGCAATTCCTGAAACGAGAATATTCAGTACCAATGCCGTGGGGCGAATGACTTCCGGAGCAAAATTCAAGAGCACCATCAAAGCCAGATAACCACTTGCACCACCGTGACCTACAGTGGAATACATGAAAGCGATAAAGAAAAAAAGAAAGACAACCAGACTGAAATCCATCCCTTAAAAATACACAATTCCTGACATTGATTGATTGAAATTTTTGATTTTCTCCACGATCAGAACAGGGCTTGAAGCTGGCGTTTACCCGGCACCTTGTATAAAAATCCCTTTGGCAATTGCGGTTTCCTCTGAAATACGGACATCTCCACAAATGAACGAAAACGATTCGGGCATTCGTGGCACTTAGAAGTCCCACTCCGGCGAATGATTTCTCCGGACACAATTCGTCTATTCCATCAAATGTTAATTTTCATACTTTCACAAACAAAAATTGAGAACGAATGAAAAAAGTTATTGTTCTTGGTGCAGGTCGCGTGGGACAGACCATGGCGATTGATTTATGCAAAGAATATGCAGTTACTTCGGTAGATTTTAATGATGTCAATCTGGCTACACTTTCTGTCAATCATCCGATTGAAACCAAAAAAGCCGATTTGTCTGATCCGAAAGCAATTGATAAATCAATTCATAGTGCAGATCTTGTAATCGGAGCAGTTCCAGGTTTCATGGGATTTGAAATGGTAAAAACGGTGCTGAACGCTGGAAAAAATATTGTTGACATTTCATTTTTTAACGAAGACATTTTTCTTCTCGATGAACTGGCAAAAAAGAACAACCTGGTGGCAGTGATGGATTGCGGTGTTGCTCCGGGAATGGACAACATCATTTTGGGGTATCACAACCAGCGAATGTCAGTTCAATCTTTTGAATGCCTGGTAGGCGGATTGCCTGTAATTCGTACATGGCCATATGAATACAAAGCTCCTTTTTCACCGATTGATGTCATTGCTGAATACAGCCGCCCGGCACGCTTTGTGAAAGACGGCCAACTTGTGACACGCCCTGCACTAAGCGACCCCGAGCTCCTTGACTTTCCGGAAGTCGGGACACTGGAAGCATTCAACACTGACGGATTGAGAAGCCTGATCAGGACGATGAAGGTTCCCGATATGATCGAACGCACACTTCGGTATCCGGGTCACATCAACTACATGCGGGTGCTGCGTGAAAGTGGATTCTTCAGGGAAGATACCATCCGGGTGAATGGCAATGATGTACGCCCGATTGATCTGACTGCGAATCTGCTGTTTCCATTGTGGAAACTTCAGGATGGCGAGGAGGAATTTACCATCATGCGCGTTATTGTAAAAGGAATCGAAGGTGGTGAGGCCAAGACCTATACTTATAATCTCCTGGATCGATACGATCGGGCGACGAAAACGCCTTCCATGTCACGGACAACAGGCTATACCTGCACCGCTGTTGCCCGGTTGGTACTGGAAAATAAATATACCCGAATTGGCATCAGTCCTCCGGAGTTTGTAGGCGAGGATGAGATGTGCTTTCGATCCGTTTTGTCCGATTTGAAATCGAGAGGGGTGGAGTACAACCTGAATGTATAACACAAGTCCCATCCTTCACTCCCTTACCCTCCTTATTTTTACACATACACTTTCACTTACACTTACACTTACACTTACACTTACACTTACACTTACACTTACACT
>DAORHY010000442.1:0-2284 GCA_035438225.1 Bacteroidia bacterium | reverse complement strand
AAGGTTCAGGAACAGACTTTGAGGCTTCCGGCGGATGGGAGTGAGGTGTTTGGCGCTGTATCGGGTCAGTTGCACTTTAAATGCATCCATCCGGTAGAGTAGAAGGGGTGACCGGGTTTCATAAAGGAGTACCAGTTCGAGGCGGCTGTGTGTAAGCCAATAGTCCAGTTCCCGAAAGGGTGTGTCCGGCAGATGTTGCAAGGCGCTTTCCCAATTTTTCTGGTACTTGTACAATAAGGCCCAAAGCAATCGGTAATAGTCGTTGCCATCGTTATCTGACACGATTTTTCCCCGGTTGTCTTCCAGAACCTGTTGAAGCCATACAGGATCCTCCTGGCGAAGTGCCATGATTGCTACGTTCAGCAAGGTATGCGGCGCAATTTTCCCGTCATAATGCAGCATACCCGCCTGGTAATGCTCCTGGATCAGCTCATACAGGATTCCTATGGATTTGTCTACGTCCTTTCCATAGTAAATGCGCAGGGTGCAAAAATTGCGGAGGTTCGTGGCAAACTCCTTTCGAAATTCCTCCGGGATGTGTGCGCTATGGCGGGTCAGCACCTCCTGAAATGACCAGATTTCGGCTTCACCGAATGTTTTCTCAGATAAATTCTGAAAGTTGCGCTGCAGCAGATTCAGGATCGGATATTGTTCCGTCAGTTCCGCCGGCAGGGGCAATTCACGAAGGGTCCAATCCCGCAAGGGGATATCGACGGCCGATGTGACCACATTTTGCAGCAGAGCCAGCCCCAATAACCTCAACCGGTGTGATTCATAAAACAAAAAGATGCTTTCCAGGGTATTGCCCAGGTTGACATCGTCCCGTTTCAGGTTGTGGAGATTCTGGTATTCGAACCACTGTTGATCTTTTTGAAAACGCAGCCAGAAATAACCGGCGTCCTTGTAGGGCAGCTCTTCCAGCCGGGTTTCAATTTTCTGCATTAAGGATTTGAAACGTTTGAACAAGCTCCGTTGGAAGTAGGTATGTGCCAGATCCAGCAGGAAAGCCGGATCATCCTTTTTTCTGTTCGTGAATTGTTCTACCAAAAATCGCCGGAGCAGGTCCAGCAGCCCGGAGGTCTGCGAAGTGTTTCCGAGTGCTCTATCCAACAACAAGGTGCCGCCTTCCGCGAGCATTTGTTCTGCAAGACGAATAATCTCTGCTGCCTCCTTCCCCCGGTTGAAGTAAGGAGAATGCAAGAACATTCGGAATTCCGCTCGTTCCTGTTCCGTCAGGGTGTTCAGTAATTCTTGCAAATGGGTAATGATCATGAGCAACTGTGCCTGCGAATCCGGGTCGGTCTTTTTAAAAATGTAACGGTTTTGAACCCTGAATGACTTATTTAGGGCAAGAAAGAGCCCCCCCAAAACGCAATCCCGGCCAAGGGAGGCGCAATTTCCAGGAAATTAAACGCAAAAAAAGGTAATGAAATCAATACGGCGATATGGCACACATTTGCAAATCCTCTGGAGCGGGCCATCCGACTTCCCGGCAGGCTACTGACAATGGCCGTCGGAGCAATCCGCTACCATATTTCAGGCCTTCCGAAATGCGGCACACCGACCATTCATTTGATCAAAACGGATGTTCAAATACTATTCAACTCTTAGGCAAGCCCTTTTTGCCGATTTTGCAAAAGAATGATATGAAAAAAACTGTCTTACCCTGATTTTTCAATGCACCTGTGTCGGCTTTTTGTCTGCGCAGGCCGGCGCTTTGGATATAAATTTTGGCACGTCTGGCAAAGTGATCACAGAAATCGGTCCCGAGCACAACATGGCATACGCCATTGCTGCTCAGCCTGATGGAAAAATTATCATTGCCGGCACATCCGACACTTTGCAGGAGAACAGCATTGAGAATTCGCTATGGTTCAGGTGGGCAAATGCCAATTCTTTTGCCGGGAAGAAGGACAGATTTTTCCTCCAGGTGTGCAAAAACCTGATTTATACAAAATCACCCTCTATCCAGGCAGCGTAACCGTTAAACATATTCAGCATGGAAAATCCATTCAAATTGTTTTTTGCCAGGTTTTTACACCCCCTTGTCATGGTACTGGGGCCTGGTTGTTCCGGAGAACTGCTTGCACAGCTTCCCCAATTCGAATGGGTCGGGGGGATGCGCTCCGGTTCAAATGGGAACTTAACTGACATGGCCGTGGACCAGGCGGGCCATGTGTACAGCGTCGGCTATTTTTCATCACAGGCGGTTTTTGGTGCGGGACCGACATCCGTCAGCCTGAACTCCTCGGGGATGGAAGACGGCTTTATTCAAAAGCTGGAT
>DAORHY010000441.1:0-2294 GCA_035438225.1 Bacteroidia bacterium | reverse complement strand
TACCTGTTATGGGTGTGCTAAAAGATGAATTATCTGTCAGTTTCACAATGGAACCGGAGGTAGAGCCATACAATTCAGCGGTTGAGCCGTTTACAACTCCTGTCAGACCGGAAATTCCAACTGTATGTACTGCTGATCCTAAGGAAATCCAGGATATACCGTTGAAATAATATTTAAAAATTGCTCTTAAACCACTAGCTCCGGTTCCATCATCTGCAACATACATTACGTCGGGTCCCGGTACTGACGGATCCCGATCCAGGAATACAAAAGAATGAGGGCTGCTGTTACCTGTCTGCATGGTGAACAGTGCGGTAGATGTTGTTCCTGAAATTACAGGCAATCCGCTACCGACTTTGAAAATTCCACTCGCAGTACTGTAGTATATCTGTCCGTTAAAAATTTTCACCACGCGTACATTTGTTGTGGTACTGCTCACCTGAGAAGCGATGGAAGGAGTGACAGAACTTCCGCTGTACAGGATCGTTCTTACCCCGCCAGTACTCGCATTTCCGTTTCCGCCCGTCCAGTACCGGGAACCATCCACAGATGCTACGGAACGGAAATTACTCGTCGTGTAGGAATTATTTGTGACCGTAACATCCGTTGTGGTGAGTACGGTTGTTGAAACTGTTCCGGAATTATCAATACGTGCGATCACACGGTTGATCCCGGCTGTAGAATTTATTGTGGCTGTCCCCGCTGCAGCATCATAACCTCCCAATAATAAAACGGTTCCGTCAGAAGACAAGTTCAATTGTCCTTCCGATGTTGCAGATCCGCTGGAAAGCATTCGGTTCGTACTCCCTACTGTTGTGGTTGGTAAAACAACCGTGATTCCGGGAGCACCTGCAGTTGTGAATTCATCCAGGAATGTCGGAGTTCCTGCACTGGTTGGAGCAGAGACTTGTCCGGTTGCTCCATATCTTGCAACAACAAGGCGTCCGCTTGTGAACTGAGCATTCGATGTCAGGGAAGATAAAAGTAAAAAAGATCCAATAATTGCACAGCTGGCATTAATCAGTGTTCGTAGTGAGTGTTTCATGTGTTCTAAATTATATGAATTGAAATTTTTTTGGAATTCTGCTTCGGAAAATCGGTGCAATTCAGGAGTAGTAAAAAAGCTGTTTAATGAACGAATTGAACTAAAAGTGGTTTAAAATTTATTCAGTAAATATAGCATAGTTTATTATAATCCTTGTCAGAGAAGGCTTTTCAGCAATGCGTTTCTTTTTGGCAAACAGGCTTTACACCTCTGTTGCGGTGTTATAATCCGCTCAAATGCGGTTTTTATGAAGGAAGGATTAGCCTTTCGTTCAGCTGAAGGATCGGCTATGGGCAGACGTAGCATTCGTTGTTTACATTGAATTCACACTCGGATTAATTCGCCGAATGAAAAAGCAACCCTCTTCCTTTCCGGAAATTATTTGTAAAAAAAAATCCCCGGCAAAGTGCCGGGGATTTTTTTTAAAATCAAGATGCTATTACTCAACAGAAACACGAACCAATTGGTTGCCTTCGTTGGTTTGCAAGCTGATCATGTACATGCCTTTTGCAAGGTGAGTGAGATCAAGAACCTGCAGGTTAGAACCTTCGTTGGCTTTCCCTTCAGTTGCAAGAACAACACGTCCGCTGAGATCAAGAACATTGATCACATACGACTGATCGTTCGCTGCGCTGTTGAACTGTACATTCAACAAACCGGTTGTCGGATTCGGGTATACCTGTGTAGCAAGTGCTTTCACAACTTCCGGCTGATTGCCAGCAAGACGGCAGGATACTGGAGCAAGTGCCAGGGTGCGTGTACCGGAAACACCACAAGTGTTTTCAGCTTTCACGCCAATGGAACCGGCAGTACCGCCAATGTTGATGATTGCAAAGTTGCTGATTGTCGGGTTACCTGAAATAACAGTGTAGCCGGAAGGAACAACCAGTTGGTACTGTGTTGCACCCGGAACAGCAGGCCATGTGTAGACTTCGTCAAAGGCGATGCAAGGAGTTGCATTTCCACTGAGGGAAGAAGGCGTACCCGGGTTACCGAATACATTTACACAACGGTCCGGACCTGCACCGCAGGCATTGTTACCGTGTACACAGATTGTTCCGCTGGTGAATGCTCCCGGGAAGGTCACTGTGATCGAGTTGGATGTTGAAAATCCTGTTGCTCCCGGAGGCAATGTCCAGGTATATCCACCTGTTGCACCTGCCATGGACGGAATGCTATAAGTATAGGTCTGACCACAAACACCGGTTGTCGGGTCGCCGGTGATATTACCCGGAGTTCCCAGTTTACC
>DAORHY010000440.1:0-2298 GCA_035438225.1 Bacteroidia bacterium | reverse complement strand
GTTTTATTGCAACAGAACCGAGAATTGTTCCATCCAAAGCTGAGTTTTATTCCCCTGCAAGCCAGGCGAAAAAAAGTCTGACAGAACACGAAGACCTTGTCTCCGAGACACTTGCGAAAATTTACCTGCAACAAGGCAATTACCAGAAAGCCCGTTGGAGTTATCAAAAATTAAGCTTGCTTCATCCCGAAAAAAGCAGTTACTTTGCCGCCCTTGTCAAGGAAATTGACGAGCAATTCAATAATCTGAATAAAGAAGATCTATAATGTATACTGTAATTACCGTATTGATCATTTTAGCCTGTGTACTCCTGGTATTGGTGGTACTTGTACAAAATCCTAAAGGAGGCGGAATTGCTTCCGGAATCATCGGGTCAAACCAGTTGATGGGTGTGAAAAAAACCAGTGATTTCGTAGAAAAATTAACATGGGGATTGGCCGTTTCTTTGGTTATTCTCTGTCTCGCTGCGAGTTTTTCACTTCCGAACAAAGATCAGCGTACTGTTGGCTCTTCCATGCAGGAACAAATTGATGCCGGAACAAGCCCATCCCAGGTACCGGTTACTCCTCCCGTACAGAACCAACCGGTTCAGCCCCAGCCGGCTCAACCTGAACAGAAATAATTTGCACATATTAAAAACCCTCTTTCCGGAGGGTTTTTTTATTGCCTGCCGATGCCGGAATTCAGAAATCCAGGGGAGATAATAAAACCGGGATTCTGTATCAGAATAATCAAGATGCCACCGTGTCACACAAGTGCTGACAAGATTTTTCATCCTGACGGGAAAACTGGAAATCTTGTCAGAAAACCTGCAAATTCGCCCTGCTGGCATCATTTCTGACCTTTGTCACTGAATTCAATTTCAAGTTGTCTTTTATTGTCAAACTTAAAAACACATAACCAAATGGGTAAAGTAGCATTGAAACCGTTGGCAGACCGCGTGCTTGTTGAAGCCGCAGCTGCAGAAGAGAAAACAGCAGGCGGAATTATCATTCCGGATACTGCTAAAGAAAAGCCACAACGTGGTAAAGTAATCGCAGTTGGAACAGGAAAAAAAGATGAACCCCTGACAGTGAAAGTCGGTGATTCTGTGCTTTACGGTAAATACGCTGGAACAGAAATCAACATTGAAGGTCGCGAATACCTGATCATGCGCGAATCCGACATTTTCGCAGTACTCTAAATCAAAATTTTTTATTAAGGATAAAAGAATTTTTTCTGCATCCTTATTTTATCGAAGATCTAACACTTAAATCCAAATCAAAAAATGGCAAAAGATATCACATTTGACATCGAAGCGCGTGACCGTCTGAAAAAAGGCGTTGATGCTTTAGCGAACGCAGTAAAAGTTACCCTCGGACCGAAAGGCCGTAATGTAATCATTGATAAAAAATTCGGTTCACCGATCATTACAAAAGACGGCGTCACCGTAGCAAAAGAAATCGAACTGAAAGATCCCATTGAAAACATGGGCGCACAGATGGTAAAGGAAGTTGCCTCCAAAACTGCTGACGTTGCCGGTGACGGTACTACAACTGCAACAGTTCTTGCACAGGCAATTGTAACTGCAGGACTGAAGAATGTGGCTGCAGGCGCTAATCCCATGGATCTGAAACGCGGAATCGACAAGGCAGTTGAAAAGGTTGTTGAAATGCTCCAAAAGATGAGCAAGAAAGTTGGCGATGATAACAAGAAGATTGAACAGATCGCTTCTATTTCTGCTAACAATGATGCTGAAATCGGTAAGCTGATTGCAAATGCTATGGCGAAAGTTAAAAAAGAAGGGGTCATCACTGTTGAAGAAGCAAAAGGCACAGAAACAACTGTTGAAATTGTAGAAGGTATGCAATTTGACCGTGGTTACATTTCTCCTTACTTCGTAACTAACGCTGACAAAATGGAAGCCGTTCTTGAGCGTCCGCACATTCTTATTTATGACAAGAAGATCAGCAACATGAAAGAATTGCTGCCGATCCTGGAGAAGCAGGTTCAGACCGGCAATCCGCTGCTGATCATCTCTGAAGAAATCGACGGAGAAGCATTGGCTACTCTGGTTGTAAATAAAATCCGTGGTTCCCTGAAAGTGGCAGCGGTCAAAGCTCCCGGCTTCGGTGATCGCCGCAAAGCAATGATGGAAGATATCGCAATCCTTACCGGTGGAACACTCATCAGCGAAGAGCGCGGCTTTAAACTTGAAAATGCAGACCTGAGCTACCTCGGCAAAGCTGAAAAAATCACAATCGACAAAGACAACACAACCATCGTTGGCGGTGCGGGTAAAAAAGCTGACATCACAGC
>DAORHY010000439.1:0-2314 GCA_035438225.1 Bacteroidia bacterium | reverse complement strand
CGCCAGATCCCCTTGCCTCAGTTGGAAAGTGCGGCTCTGCCCGAAGTTGTTGAGCTCCGCAATCTTTATCTTTCATTTAGTAAAGCAGACGCGGAAAGCATTAAAAGAAGGGAGGCGGTTACGAATCATGATGTAAAGGCCCTGGAATATTTTCTCAAAGACAAATGGACTGAAAAAGGATTGGATTCCTGTAAAGAGTTCATCCATTTTGGACTGACTTCGCAGGATATCAACAACACGGCATTCCCGCTTGCGATCAAAGAGGCTGTCGGGAATGTTTATTTACCGCTTCTTAAGGATGTCAGGGAAAGACTAAATTCTTATGCGGCAACATGGAGGGATGTTCCAATGCTTTCCCGGACACACGGGCAGCCTGCTTCACCCACCCGGTTGGGGAAAGAGATTTCTGTATTCACAGAACGTCTGGACAACCAGATCCATCTGCTGAAACAAATTCCATTCAGCGCAAAATTCGGTGGAGCTACAGGTAACTTTAATGCTCACCATGCCGCTTATCCGAAAATTGATTGGGTTCCGTTCGCGAATAAATTTGTAAAAGATCAATTGGGGCTGGACAGATTACAGACAACAACACAAATTGAACATTACGATAACCTGTGTGCATTGTTTGATTCATTGAAAAGAATCAATAATATATTGATCGACCTGAACAGGGATATCTGGACATATATATCCATGGATTATTTCAAACAGGAAATAAAATCCGGAGAAATCGGATCCTCTGCCATGCCGCATAAGGTAAACCCTATCGATTTCGAAAATTCTGAAGGAAATCTGGGAATGGCCAATGCGCTTTTTGAACATTTGTCTGCGAAACTTCCGATTTCACGTCTTCAAAGAGACCTGACTGATTCAACGGTTCTCCGGAACGTTGGTGTGCCATTTGCCCATACTGTTATCGCTTTGCGTTCCCTGCTCAAAGGTTTGGGTAAATTAATTGTGAATAAGGATGCTTTGGAAAAAGATCTTGAAAACAATTGGGCGGTGGTAGCAGAAGCGATTCAGACTATTTTGCGGAGGGAGAATTTCCCAAACCCCTACGAAGCACTCAAAGAACTGACACGCACGAATTCAAAGATCAATTCGGAATCAATGCTAAAGTTCATAGAGAAACTGGATGTAAGTGATTCCGTAAAAGTAGAATTGAAATCATTCACACCGTTTAATTATACCGGGATCTGACCACGAATGAAAGTCACCGGCTTCACATTCATCCGGAATGCCATCCGATTCGATTACCCGATCGTAGAAGCGATCACATCCATTCTTCCACTGTGCGATGATTTTGTTGTGCTTGTCGGCAATTCAGAAGATGAAACGCTGGATTTAATCCTCGCTATCGGCTCACCTAAGATCAGGATTGTGAAAAGCACCTGGGATGATTCCCTGCGTGAAGGCGGACGAGTACTTGCTGCAGAAACCAATAAAGCACTCGATACCATTTCCGAAGATACCACCTGGTGTTTTTACATCCAGGGGGATGAGGTGATGCACGAAGAATTTATTCCCGTTGTGAGGGAGTCGATGAACCGTTGGAAGGATGATCAACGTGTCGAAGGGCTGCTTTTTGATTACCGGCATTTCTACGGTTCGTATGATTTCATAGCGGATTCTTCCCGATGGTATCGGAAAGAAGTTCGCATCATCCGGAACGATGCTTCCATCCGTTCATTCCGGGATGCCCAGGGATTTCAGAAAAACGGCCGGCCGCTTCGTGTCAAACACAGCGGTGGTTCCATTTATCACTATGGTTGGGTAAAACCTCCGGAAAAGCAACAGGAAAAGCAAAGGAACTTCCACAAACTCTGGCATTCCGACGACTGGCTGAAAAAGAATATTCCGGATGTTGCTGTTTTTGATTATTCCGGAATTGACTCCATTGCGCATTTTACAGGAACACATCCGCATGCAATGAACAAAAGGATCCGTGAAAAAAACTGGACCTTGTCTGTTGATCCCACAATAAAAAAACTAAGCTTGAAATCCCGTTTTAAAATGACAGTCGAAAAATATACCGGCTGGAGAATTGGGGAGTATAAAAATTATCGGTTGATTTGAACACACAAAACGGAAGAAACCTGCATCCTGTCCTTTCGCAATTTGAACTTCGAACTTCAGAACCCAGGTTACCAACCACTCGCCAAGACATCCGCCAGATGCATCACCTTAATTTTCTTGCCTTCCTTTTGTATGTAACCGTCCATGTGCATAAGACAACTTAAATCAGTAGAGACAAGGTAGTCGGCCTTCGTAGCTTCCACGTTGAGTATTTTTTGTTCGGACATACCCACAG
>DAORHY010000438.1:0-2342 GCA_035438225.1 Bacteroidia bacterium | reverse complement strand
CTGAAGAGCGTACAGGAGACAACGTCCCCGTTATTCAGCGTGGATGTACTGAAAGAACTTGCATCGAACCCGGCATTTACACCGTTCACCTTCCATTGAAAGGAAGGTTCTGAACCGCCATTGTTAAAAATCGCACCGAATGTTGCCAATTCTCCCTGGCATATGGTGGTGCTCCCGGTTGAAATAGTAATGGACGGAGTCACATTGCTATTCACCGACATGATAATCGCATTCGAAGAAATTGTCACCCCTCCGGCACACGGATCGTTGCTGGTCATTTCACAAATAATTTCATCTCCGTTGGCGAGGGACGATGTTGAATAAACAGGGTTATTCGTCCCGACTACTAATCCATTCTTTTTCCACTGATAAACCGGACCGGTTCCGCCGTTGGTTGGTGTAGCAGTAAATGTGACTGTGGCACCGGTACAAATCGTGCTGTACGGAGCTGCAAAGATGACAACATCCGGAAAACAGGAACAGGAAGAAAGGCATCCGGCCGAACTCACTCTTGAACGAATCGCATCTCCGGGTTGCTGTCCGAATCCATTTGCAAAATTAATCCCATAGCCGGTAAGGTGACAATAACTCATGATGGTTCCGCCCGTTGCCGGTGCCGGACCCGGTGCACATCCGCCTTCTGTAGTATAACAATTGTCCAGTGCTCCACCCGTCCAGCCGCACCATTGCGTATGGTTTGACCCGAGATTATGCCCGATTTCATGTGCAATGACCATCACTGTCCATGAATACGTTGGAAATGATGCATACGAATTATATATATTACTGTAAGCATATGAATAAGCGGAATTGCAAAGAACATCCAACCAGGCAACACCTCCGACATTGATGGACCGGGTACTCAGCAAATGCGCAATATCCCCGTTGTAGGTGGTGCGTACACTTTGAAAACCCGTCAGGCAATCACCGGATGTAGTGTAAGTCATGTAAGGGTCCGGAGAAGTCCAGATAAATATCGCAGAAATGATTGTTGACACTGCTTCATTAGAATACAGTGTTGCCACTTCGTTAAAAATTGCCGTGACGAAATTAGTGGCAGCTGCAACATCACTACCGTGATCGAGATACAATTGATAATCGCACTCAAAGTAAACGCGGACACAATTTCCTCCACCTACCCCTATTCTGTTCCGGAACTGGTTTCCCAGTTGATTTTTTATTTCATTTTGCTCAACTGCATTGCAGGTGAAACTATTTTTTATAAAAAGCTTTTGATCATCATACAAAACATATTTCCCACTAAGGCCGGGAAGAATATCTTTTACAGGAGCGATGACAATATTTCCTGCAGAAGGCAGAGAAACAAAACCCGAGAGCGAGTGAATGAAAAAGCTAAAGGACACCACAGATTTCGGTAACCCCTTCACACTACCGCGGTAGTAAACTCCCGGTGTATACTTGACCAAAGATTTTCCGGACATATTGTATTGGCCTGTTTCCGGTTCGCCTCCAAAAAGATTCACCTGGCGCAGCTCTGCAATTACCGCTGATCCATCGGGCAAAGTAAGCGCCAGTTCCAAAACGAGAGGTTTTGCTTCAAGGATACTGTTTACCTTGTTCCAGTCGGGCTCAAGGAGAACGATACCTTGTCCGTAAGTATCCAGTATCGATTGTGCTTCCGGATTCCGGATCGAACTAAAAAGTACCTGCTGTCCTGACTGGCTTGCATTCAAAGATGCAGATTGAGAGGCTGAAGCGGCTGAATTTAAAACAGACTGATGCTGACCGAATACCGGATGCAGTTGAGCCAAAACAAAAAAAAGGAAAATAAAACTGACGCGCTTCTGAGTAAGTGTGTGGATCATAAAACGGGAAATTATTAAATGTATAACCTTGTGGACAGACTGACTAAAAAATGATTTCAGAAAATCAGAATAATTTCCTGACTAAATTCAATACAAACAATTAAAACTAAACATGGAGTTCATAAATACGCGAATTCCAAACTGCGCGAATTATTGAAATCATGGCTAATATAAAAAATATTTGTCACCTGAATAAAATATCTGTTTTTTTCAACAATTCCGGAAATCAAATAGCATTCCCGGACAACTATCAAATCAAAGACAAAGCAAATGGAGCTAAACAAAGTTAAAATCCTGAAAAATGCATTCTTTTTTCAAATGAAAACAAAACAAAGGTAAAACCGGCATAAACATACCACACCCCACCAGAATACAAAAGATAGTTTGCGAAAAACTGCACCTGACAAATTCATTCCGGGGGCATTTACAAACATGAATGAATGAATAAATACCCCACTCATTTAAGGGAGCCTCTAAAAACCTCGTGTAAAAATTCATGAATAATATTTCCAGATG
>DAORHY010000437.1:0-2354 GCA_035438225.1 Bacteroidia bacterium | reverse complement strand
AGTTTTTCAGCCATCACAATATTCCTTATACTATTGAAGTCTTCTCTGACGAATTTTTCAACCTCTGGTCTGAGAAAAAACTAGTCCAAGATATTTTTGATCGCGAGGTACAAATGGGTGGAACGTTTTCTTTTGTATATATCGACGGCAACCATACCTATGAATTTGCCAAAAGGGATTTTGAAAACGCCGATAAAAATCTGGAAATTGGCGGATTTATTTTGTTTGACGACAGTTCCGATTTCTCCCCTTTCGGCTGCGCTCTACTGATGAAAGAAATTGTTAAATTAAAACGCTACGAACTGGTAATGAAGAATCCGAATTTTTTGTTCAGAAAAATTAGTGAGGAGTGAGTTGGTAGTCGGTAGTATTTGTGAGTTATGAGTTTAAGGTTGTGAGTGATTAAAACAACACCTGCGTCTCAGGATGAGAAACCTGGAGAGCGAAACACGTTAGCGATTCCCTTCAAGCGCCATTAGTCTTTCCTTCGCCGGTTTATACTCTGGAAAAATGCCGAGCGCATTGTGATAATCTTCCAGGGCTTCCCTGGTTTGTCCTTTGAACTCATGTGCCAGTCCGCGGTTGTAATAGGCTTCTACATAATCTTTATTGGCCCTGATTGCTTCCGTGAACCGGCTGATAGCCGTGTCGTAATCTTTCTTAAATACCAATGCGATGTAACCGAGATTGTAATACGCATCTGCATAATTTGGATCCAGTTTTAAAATCACTTTGTAATCCCCGGCAGCTTTACTCAATTCCCCTATATTCTGAAGGAACAAACCTCTGTTGTACAAAGCCTCCGTACTTGTCGGTCGCAAGGTAAGTGCATGTCCGTAATACTCCAGGGCAAGTTTGTTTCCCAGGGCTGAGTACAAATTTCCAAGCTGAATATGGGCATCGTAATTTTCGGGCTCCAGTTCCACAACCGTTTCAAAACTGGAAAGTGCTTTCGCAGTATCTCCCGATTCCTTGTAAACAAAACCTTTCAAAAAATAAGGCTTCGCTTTCTTTTCATCAATGCGGAGCGCTTCATTAGCATAAAAAATCGACTTGGCGTATCCCTTAATGTAGAGATAAATTTCTGCAAGTTTCAGGTTCGCTTCCAGGTTTTTCGGATCCAGCCGAAGGCATTTTTCATATGCCTCAACAGATTTCCGGATCTGCAGTCCGCGAAAACTTACATCAGCAAGTAAGAGGAGATAATCTGTACGGCCTGAATCCAGGAAGACAGCTTTACTCGCATCTGAATACGCCTGCTGAATAAGGTTCTTCTCCAAGTTAATCCGTGCCCGCTGATAGTATGCATCGGCATTATCCGGTTCGCGGGCAATCTTTTTATTCAATTGGAAGAATACATCTTCCTGATTCAGGCTGTCACCCGATTGTTGACCCTCTTGCTGATCAGCATCTTTCTGAACACAGGCGCTCAGAAAAAGGATACTCAACGCGACAAGGACTCTGTTAAATTTTATTTTTTGCATGTGATGAAATAAAAAAGCCACAAAACAATAACCTGGCAGGTTATGTTTTGTGGCCGAAAAATACGAATTAAAATCAGCCTGCAGCAGCGGCTTCCCTTAATGCTTCACGAATCTTGAGTTCAAGTTCTTCTGCAAGTTCAGGGTTATCGTTCAGCAGTTGCTTCACGGCATCCCTGCCCTGCCCCAATTTCGTATCGCCGTAACTGAACCACGAGCCAGACTTTTTAATAATGCCTTTGTCGACACCAATGTCCACGATCTCACCCATTTTTGAAATGCCTTCTCCGTACATGATATCGAATTCAGCAATTCTGAAAGGAGGAGCTACTTTGTTCTTTACAATTTTCACTTTGGTACGGTTACCAACGATTGCTTCACCGTCTTTCAATTGTCCGATACGACGGATATCGAGACGTACTGAAGCATAAAACTTCAGTGCATTACCACCGGTAGTCGTTTCCGGATTTCCGAACATTACACCGATTTTCTCGCGAAGCTGATTGATGAAAATACAACAGCAGCCCGTACGACTGATTGTTCCCGTTAATTTACGCAGTGCCTGGGACATCAAACGAGCCTGAAGACCCATTTTACTTTCACCCATTTCACCTTCGATTTCAGCCTTGGGAGTAAGTGCCGCAACCGAGTCAATGACCAGGATATCAATTGCACCGGAACGAATCAGGTTCTCCGCAATTTCAAGCGCTTGTTCTCCATTGTCAGGTTGTGAGATCAGGAGATTCTCCAGGTCAACACCAAGTTTCTGAGCATAGAAGCGGTCAAATGCGTGCTCCGCATCGATAAAAGCTGAAATCACGCCATTCTTCTGAACATTGGCAATTGCATGGATCGCCAGGGTTGTTTTACCGG
>DAORHY010000436.1:0-2358 GCA_035438225.1 Bacteroidia bacterium | reverse complement strand
AAACAACCCGTTTCCTGTTGTAGTGCTGCCGGAATGAATGACAGTACCTGACGCTCCATGCACTTTCAATAGTTCTGATCCGGCAACACTGTCCATGTGAGTAATAAAACCATAAATCGTATCGTTGACGCAATCGTAATTGAGGCAATCGTAATAATAACCCAGGCCGGCACTCAGTGTATCTTCGATACTGACTTGTCCGTTGGAAGGATCCACACGGATCAGTACACTGGTACCCTGCATCTGGTCATCCATGCCGAACCAAAGCACATCATCACGCGTGATGGTTGCATCGGAATTCCAATAATTGAAACTGACAAGCTGGGTCAGCGTCTGCATGTTACGGGTGCCACTCAGGGCATGAATCGTTTCGAGCACCCACTGCCCGGTTGAAGTACTCCACCTCAGTGCATAATAGTAGGGTGAATCCGCTGACGGCAGGCATGCTTTGTACCAGGTGCCCGTTGCAGTATCCATCGGAAGCGTACGGAGAAGATGGCCAAGCGTATCCAACTCGTACAATTTGTTGACATAATTGCCGTTCGGAAGCACGGAATCAATCCCCTGAAATACAAAGTGGCCATAACAATTGAAGAAACTATAACCTGTAAAAAATCCTTCAACCGGCAGTTGGGATATCCGTACAGATATACCGCTCTGTGGATCCAGTTTATCAAAATAATAACGGTAACCGTTTGTTGGTGTGTATTCAGTTTCTATGTGGAAAACAGATGACGTCTGACCCGAAAGGGAACATTGAAGAATGCTAAACAACAAAAGAAGAAACGCGTTTTTCATCAGACCCGGTTTTTTATGAAATGTACAAAAAATAAATGAGCACAGTCTGTGAGAATGTGACTTGAAGGCCTTAAATTTTTCCGGTAATGCAACCTGCCAATGTTCGCCTTTTCAGGAGAATGAAAAGAAATTCATCGGCTGCTTCAGGGTTTTGATACCGAGAGAAACAATTGTTCATTGTTTTCCAAAATTCCATAATCATACGATTCGACAATCCCGTCTCCATTCAGATCTTCAGCACGATAGCCGAATAAAAATTGCTGAATTGAATTTTCGAGCTGACTGTAGTCTGAAGATTCAATTACTCCATCTTGCTGGCCCGCAACCACACCATTCGAAACGTCTCCGGAATAAAGGCAGGAAACACCTCCGATATCTACCAGATTGTTTCCATAAGCCCGGGATACCCCGATGGTAAAATCATAGCTCACAATTCCACCCGCAAAAGAAACCGGAAGCGAACTCCATGTCTCCAGAGAGTTGCGGTGCCGAACAATTATATAGTAAGCATTACTCTGCACGGTAGGAGGAAAATTAAAAATACCATACCCGTTCGTTCCAATAACACCGCGTGTCGTTGCAATAATTGCATTTGGCGGATTTGCCTCCGCAAGCAGAATGGTTACCGTGTCACAAACAGCGGGATATCCCGATGGATCAGCAACAGCATTCATCTGTTGATTTCCCTGATAAAACCCCTGGATGAACATTCGCAGGTCAAGACTAATTGAATTACAGGCATTTCCCGAAATGAAAACTGAATCGGAAGAAACGCAACCGACAGTCACTGCGTATGCATCGGAATCATGAACGAAGATGCTTTGGGTTGTATCCCCGGTGTTCCACAAATAAAAATTTCCCGGACTGGATACGAGTTCTACCGAATCTCCCGGACAGATTGCAACAGGTCCATTCACGGTGATGACCGGCTGATTACCGGTATTGGTAATTGTTACATCATCAATCCGGTATTGTGTTGCTGTCCCATTTTGACGGAACTGAATTGAAAGATTCTGCACCGCTGGAATGACACCGATTGCCGTTCTGTAATTCCAGTTTGCTGCACCGGTTGGAAGGGCAGCAAAAGACAATGCTGAATAATTCACTCCGTCCGTACTGATCAATACCTGCAAATCAGCTCCTGTCGAATTGCTGGTACTTTTATAAACACCGAAAGAAAGCTGAATGTTGTTTCGTCCTGCTGTATTGATGCCGGAAATGATGAAATTCTTTCCGACAGTATTCGTCAGAAATGCATTGGCTCCACCCGATGCTCCTGTATAAGACCCGCTGGATACTTGAGTGTTCCGAATCTCTCCGGAACCGGACATTGTGAACGCATCGTTATCGAATCCGTTATTTGTTTCATGTGCAGCAATGGATACAGTCGTGCTCAGAGTGCCCATGCTTTCTGTGAACAAAGTGCCGGTTCCGGAAGTACCGCCGGAATAGACAATGACTTCGGAGCTGTTTGCAGTACATCCGCCGGGAAATGTAACCGACACTGTATAGGGAGCCTCTAAATACCGCTCTTAATGGCCGAGAATTATTTTCTGGTAT
>DAORHY010000435.1:0-2369 GCA_035438225.1 Bacteroidia bacterium | reverse complement strand
AACAACTTCCGAATCCTCCGTTTACGCTGAATGTAGACGGTTGCTTCGTCATAAACGGCAAGGCATATGTCATGCTGGGTGGTTCGCAGGAAGTATGGGAATATGATCCGAACGGTGTCCCGGTTGCTTCTTCCGCCTGTGATACCGCGTACTTTGGCGTTTCAAATACGAACTTTTTTGGTCAATGTACATTAGCAACCGATGGGAACATTGTCGCGGTTGGAGATGCTGACTATGTTTACGGATGGACACAAGGAGATATTGTGCTGAAAAAGTATACGCCTGATTTACAACTTATCTGGTCAAAGACTTTTTATGCCGGAGGCGGGATGGACTATGCTAGCGGAGTCTTTACCACTTCAGACGGAGGCTATCTGATTCATACGGCATTTGGAAATAGCAATGCGGCTGGTATGTTTTCTGCCGGTTACATCATCAAAACCGATTCCTCCGGCAATCAGGAATGGGTGCAGACGCTCACTGGGCAAAGCTATGGAGACAACTATGGGTCAAAGTGCGTTGAAAATTCGCAGGGAGAATTTGTATGTTTTGGCCATGTACAATATCATCCGGGATGCAATGGTTACGCGACTCGGATAACAAAACTCTCTTCTTCCGGAGCAATCCTCTGGTCATATTGCCTACAACAGAATGCAGACTGGAATGGCGGGTTTGACAAAATGGCGCTTTCTGATTCGTATTTATCGGCATGGAATGACCTCAATTCCGGTAATTTGGTCATTCAGAAATGGGATGACTCCGGCAGCCAGATTGGTTCGTTCAATTATAAATTCATGAATCAATTTTCGACGACAGGTGGAGTTAAAAGACATCCGTCCGGAGGATTTTTTCTTTACGGACAATATGATTCAACGGGAGGGCCAAAGAATGCATTTCTTGCAAAATTTGACGAAAACTCGGTATTCCAATGGGAAACATCATTTCATAGCGGACAGGAAAACAGTTTTAATAACCTGACAATAGACGTTAACGGAAACATTCTTTGTACCGGCGAAATCAACGAGACATCGCAGCCCGGCAATTTGCCGCTCGTCAAATTTTCAGATTCCGGATCCATCCTTGCAAGCGCGATTTTTGGTGATTCCTCCACCAATGAAGCCGCATTGGGAATTGTCGCCCTGGCAAGTGGGGAAATTGTTTGTTCCGGTTGGTCTGATTCCCTCGGACTACTTGTTGAATTCTGTGGTTTTGATTCCGTTGCTACAAGTATAGTAGAAAATGCTGAAGCTGCTTTGCCTGTAGCTATTTTTCCCAATCCGGTGAATGATCAATTGAACATCAGTTTCGACTCACCTGATCGTTCAGAATTTTCAATTACACTATTTAATCTTATCGGAGAGAAGGTCCTGGAGGAAAAAAGAGGGGTGGCGAACAGCGGTAAAAACGTGCACTCGGTTTCGATGGATCATTTATCCGTTGGCATCTATGTTCTCAGACTTCAAATAGGTTCTCATTCTATTTCAAAGAAAATTATTAAGTCGTTATAGTTTTTCCAGCCATGAACCCATAGGGTATACATCGCAGGTATGCCCTATTTTATTTTTTTCGACAATAAATAAACACGAAGAACAAAAGAAGAAGGCCGGATGGTACCCAAAGTGCCATCCGGTTCTTTTTCTCCAGTTCAACAGGCCGATGATCCCCTGTTAAAATAATGCCGCTCCAGTAGAAGGGACTGGCCTCGCGGGAACTTTTGCATCTTTTCAGGTACTTCAATTGAGCATTCCTTAACGCTTCATCTTTTTCCAGGTGATCATTCAGCCCTGAATAAAATTCAGAAAGAACCTCGGATGTAGTTTTGTCGTCAACGCTCCAAATTGTTGAGATTGAGCTTTTGCATCCGGATGTTAAAAAGGCCCGGGCAAAGGAGAGCGTTCCTTCGCCGTATTCGTAAGATCCGGAGCTGGTATTGCATGCCGCAAGAACTGACAACTCAGCCTTCAAAGGAAGAAAGTAAATTGAGTCAAGTGGCAGACTGTGTGTGTGTTCCCGGGATTCACTGAAGTACAAATGAGGACGCATGCTTGTGTCTGCATGTGTAGCCAGATGAATGTAGGAGTATTGCCCGGCGTTCTTAATGAAATTTGTACTCGTCGCCTGACCTTCTTTAAACACATCGCATTTATATTCGTCCGCAATCTGCATAAGCAGGGAAGAAGCAAATGGCAATAAGGGTTTATTTTCAATAGTAGGGGCAACACCCAGCAACCGTCCATTTCCCGATTGCGTGAGTTTCGTTTCATGGATATAATCTGTGCCTGATAATTTATATAAAACCGGAGCCTCATTGATCAGGTAGGGAAGTGAACGAAAATCCATTGATCGTATGACCGAGTCTGTTACGAGAG
>DAORHY010000434.1:0-2398 GCA_035438225.1 Bacteroidia bacterium | reverse complement strand
CTGAGTGGCACGGTCCCTGACCGTGAGAATTTTCCTGCACGTAACCGCATTGTGGCAGGAATGACGGACGCAACGATTGTTATTGAATCGGCGGTAAGGGGTGGAGCTTTGATTACTGCCGAACTCGCCAATTCTTACAACAGGGATGTCTTCGCTGTTCCCGGGCGGGTGACCGATACCTGGTCGCAAGGCTGCCACCAACTGATCCGGCAGAATAAGGCGATCCTGGTGGAATCTGCCGATGACATTGCGCAGGCAATGAACTGGGACCTGGAAGCAGAAGAAAAAAAGCAAAAACCCATGAAACAGATGAATATGTTTCTGGAATTGAATCCGGATGAAAAAAAGGTGGTTGAAGTTTTACGGGAACGGGGACAATTTCCCATTGACCTCCTTTCGCTCGCAGTGCAAATGCCTGTCAGCAGGGTATCCGGATTGCTCCTCAACCTGGAATTTGCCGGACTGATTCGTTCACTGCCTGGAAAACTGTATGAGTTGGTGTAAGTGACGGTATGTCCGTTTTAACGTATGCCGGAGAAAGGCGTTGTTTCAAAAGAACCTTACCAAGTACCGGTTTTTTTTCTGACTTTTGTCCTTCATTCTACTTGCTATGTATGAAACACTGAAACCGGTTCTTGAAAAGGAACTGGAAGAAATAAAATCGGCCGGTCTGTATAAAACGGAACGCATCATCACCTCACCTCAGGGTGCGGATATCACCGCCAACGGAATGCAGGTAATCAATTTTTGTGCGAACAATTACCTCGGCTTGTCTTCACATCCGAAAATTATCGAAGCGGCGAAAAAGGCCATTGATACGCACGGTTACGGAATGTCTTCTGTTCGTTTTATCTGCGGAACACAGGACATTCACAAGGAGCTGGAACATAAAATTTCCCAATTTCTGGGAACAGAAGATACAATTCTTTATGCTGCCGCATTTGATGCCAACGGCGGTGTCTTTGAACCTTTGTTGAATGAACAGGATGCAATCATCAGCGATGAACTGAATCATGCATCCATCATTGACGGTGTGCGCTTGTGCAAAGCACAACGGTTCCGCTACAAGCACAATGACATGGCGGAGTTGGAAAAGGTATTGCAGGAAACTCAATCGCTCCGTCACCGTATGGTCGTAACAGATGGTGTATTTAGTATGGATGGCACCATCGCACAGCTTGATAAAATCGCCGAACTTGCCGACAAATACAAAGCCCTGATCATGATCGATGAATGCCATGCATCCGGCTTTATGGGAAAAACCGGAAGGGGTACACACGAATATCGCGGAGTGATGGGAAAAATTGATATTATCACAGGAACACTCGGGAAAGCCCTTGGCGGAGCCATGGGTGGTTTTACTTCCGGAAGGAAGGAAGTGATCGATTTGTTGCGCCAGCGTTCGCGGCCCTACCTGTTTTCGAATTCACTTGCACCCAGTATTGTGGGCGCATCGATCGCAGTGATTGATATGCTGAGTGAAACCACCGCCTTGCGTGATAAATTGTGGGATAACACGAAATATTTTCGTGAAAAAATAACGGCTGCCGGTTTTGATATTAAACCCGGTGAGCATCCGATTGTACCGATCATGCTGTACGATGCCAGGCTGGCTCAGGAATTTGCTTCCCGGCTGATGGAAGAAGGAATTTATGTCATCGGCTTCTTTTACCCTGTGGTTGCCAAAGGCAATGCGCGAATTCGTGTACAGATATCCGCAGGTCATGAGCGGCATCATCTGGATAAAGCCATTGCGGCTTTTACAAAAATCGGGAAAGAACTGAATGTGCTGGTCAGTTAAAGGTTTTCGGTTGATGATTTTCCTGCGGGAAGATTGTTGAATATTGTTCGCACAATGACAATTGAAAAGAAATATACAATTTATTGATAAGGATGATCAGAGCGTGTTTAATTGTGTTGATGAATTTGGGATTCTCCGGAATACTTGTTGCTCAATCGAATTTATTTCCTGTTAAACTCGATAACAAATGGGGATTCATTGACAAGAGCGGGAAAATGATTGTCACCCCCGAATTTGATGATGTAGGAGTGTACACTGAGTCGATGATTCCGGTGAAAATCGGCTCCGTCTGGGGATTTGCCGATGCAAACGGTAAAATCGCCGTAAATCCGCAGTTCAATGAGGTGCGTAATTTTTCCAATGGCTTTGCTGCTGTCCGGTTGAATAATAAATGGGGATTCATCAGCGCTGCCACCCGGGGAATGGTAACTCCTCAGTTTGCCAGGGTACAGGATTTTTCAGAAGGTGTGGCTGCTGTTGAGATTTCAACTTCCTGGGCGTTCATTGATACACTTGGAAAAATAGCAATCAATCCACAGTTCAGCTATGCAAAACGATTTTCAGGCGGATTGGCTCCTGTGCAAATCGGACTTGCAT
>DAORHY010000433.1:0-2417 GCA_035438225.1 Bacteroidia bacterium | reverse complement strand
CCATCGCCATCAGCGGATTAAAATTACGCGCAGTCTCACGGTAAATGAGGTTCCCGTCAGTGTCTCCTTTCCATGCCTTCACGATAGCAAAAGGCGCATCAAATGCATATTCCATCAGGTAGTCTTTCCCGTTAAAATTCCGTACCTCTTTACCAATCGCCACTTCTGTTCCAACACCTGCCGGAGTAAAAATTGCAGGCATGCCGTATCCCGCAGCAAGGCAGCGCGTAGCAAGTGTTCCCTGTGGAATCAATTCCACCTCCAGTTCCCCGCTGAGCATTTGTCTTTCAAATTCAGCATTCTCACCGACATAGGAAGAGACCATTTTTTTAACCTGGTGGTTGTTCAACAACAATCCCAGGCCAAAGTCATCCACCCCTGCATTGTTTGAAATACACGTTAAGTTTTTTACGCCCGACTGAACGAGTGCTGCTATTGTGTTTTCCGGAATCCCACACAATCCGAACCCGCCTACCAGTAGAGTCATTCCATTTTCGATTCCTTTGATCGCTTCCTGAGCGTTGGATACTACTTTATTCATTTCAAAGTTGTTTAAGTGAAGGGTGAAAAGTGAGTGTTGAACAATACGAATGGGTTATGCAATTCCTTGGTTCGGGCAATCAATACTTAAAAGTTATCCTTGTCAAAGGACGCCGACTTTTCCTCTCCCGGTTGTTTGTATTTATCACAATTTAATTCTACGCTCAGGGGTTCTTTCGGTGCTTCAAATTCACCTTTTGAAACCTCCAGTGTTTTATCTGCATATACTTTTTGCATGTACAAAGCCCAGATTGGCATGGCTGTCCGGGCTCCTTGTCCCAGCTCAAGTGAGCGGAAATGAACGGAGCGGTCTTCCGCACCTACCCAGCATCCGGAAACCAGTTCTGGAGTAATTCCCATAAACCATCCGTCACTCTGATTTTGTGTCGTTCCGGTTTTACCGGCGATGGGATTGTTGAATTTGTATTGTCCGCGAAGTCTCGCTCCTGTACCAAACTGTACCACACCTTGCATGAGGTTGAGCATGAGGTAGGCTGTTTCTTCGCTGATGGCTTCAACTTTTCGTGGTACAAATTCCTGCAGAACATTGCCGTTCTTGTCTTCGATACGGGCAAGATACGTGGGCTCTGTCCATACACCTTTGTTTGCAAAGACGGAATACGCTCCGACCATTTCATAAACTGAAACATCAGCAGTTCCAAGACAGATGGAAGGGACTGCCGGCAAGTCACTGGAAATTCCCATTTTGTGCGCAACTTCAATAAGCGCCTGTGGACCGAATTGCTTCATGAGGTAAGCAGAAATACTGTTCACAGATTCAGCAAGGCCTTGTTTCAGAGTCAGGATACCGCCATATTTTCCGTCAGAATTTTCAGGTGACCAGGGCGGTTGTCCTCCCGGGAGATCAATAGTGACTCGAACGTTTGGAACTTTATAGCAGGGAGAATATCCTTCCTGCATCGCAAGTGTATAAAGGAATGGTTTGAAGGTAGAGCCCACCTGGCGTTTTCCTTCTTTTACGTGATCGTATTTGAAAAAACGGTAATCGTTGCCACCAACCCAGGCACGGATATATCCGGTTTGCGGTTCCATTGACATGAATCCGCATTGCAGCATTTTTTTATAATATTTGATGCTGTCCATCGGTGTCAGCATTGTGTCGATGGGACCTTTCCAGGAAAAGACAGCCATCTTTGTTTTTGTGGCAAAAGCTTTCTTAATTTCCTTGTCGCTGGCCTTTGCCGCTTTCATGGAAATATACCGATCGGAACGTTTCATTCCTTCCGTCAGCACCTCTTTGTGTTCTTCCCATGGATCTTTGCCTTTCCAGTGATCATTAAATTTTCGCTGGAGTTCTGTCATGTGTTCTTTCATCGCCGCTTCTGCAAATTTCTGCATACGGGAGTCGATGGTGGTATAAATCCTCAATCCGTCATTATACAGATTGTAGGGTTTTCCAGTCGAATTGTTGACATGCTCCCTGCACCATTTCAGCATATCCGATCTCAACGATTCGCGAAAATATGTTGCCAGTCCAAAGTTGTGATCGTCGACCTGGTAATTTAATTTTATGGGGAGTGCCTTGATGGAGTCGAATTGTTGTTCTGTCAGGAAATTGTATTTCATCATCTGACCGAGTACAACATTTCTGCGGGCGAGTGAATTCTTCGGATTCCGGATGGGGCTGTACATCGTGGGCGCCTTGAGCAATCCGACAAGAACGGCTGACTCCTGGATATTCAATGAATCCGGAGTCTGGTTGAAATAGGTCCGTGCGGCCGATTTGATGCCGAAAGCATTGCTGCTGAACTCTACTGTGTTCAGGTACATCGCCATAATTTCTTCCTTCGTGTACTGTTGTTCCAGTCGCACAGCGATGATCCACTCCTGAATCTTTTGAATGACACGTTCGGTTT
>DAORHY010000432.1:0-2430 GCA_035438225.1 Bacteroidia bacterium | reverse complement strand
CATTGTAGGAACTAAAAAACACAAACCTACGGATGGTGCTGAAGAAGAGAATCAGAAGGATGGCAACAATGAGAAACTCTTGCATATGGCGTGAATTTCCTTTGTATTCTTTGTGCTTTTACGAGAAATATTTTTCGTGCAAAAACGCAGAGAAAGCAAAGTGTTATCTTGAAAGGTAAAGATTACGTTCGGAATAGACTTTCTGGAAGAAATCATCCTCGAGGTCATCAATGAAATAGATCGCTTCACCGGTTGATTTCATTTCGGGTCCCAGTTCCTTATTTACATCGAGAAACTTTTCGAAAGAGAAAACAGGCACTTTGATCGCGTAACCGTTTTTCTTCGGAGAAAATTTAAAATCACTGAGTTTATTTACACCCAGCATCACCTTTGTTGCATAGTTTACATACGGCTCATCGTAAGCCTTTGCGATGAAAGGCACTGTCCGTGAAGCCCTTGGATTAGCTTCAATCACATACACCGTTTCATTCTTGATCGCAAACTGGATATTGATCAGTCCTTTCACCTGCATGGCAAGGGCGATCTTGCGCGTGATGGCTTCCATCTGCTGAAGAACATTATCGCTCAGATCAAACGGAGGAAGCACGGCATTGCTGTCGCCACTGTGGATTCCTGCCGGTTCAATGTGTTCCATCATACCAATGATATACACATCTTCTCCGTCACAAATAGCATCGGCTTCTGCTTCGATCGCTTTTTCAAGGAAATGGTCGAGAAGTATTTTATTGTCAGGTATGTCCTGCAAAATTTTAATCACATGCGTTTCCAGCTCTTCCACATTGATCACGATCTTCATGCTTTGTCCACCCAAAACATAACTTGGACGCACCAACAATGGAAAACCAAGATCCTTTGAAAGACCAACCAACTGATCTGAATTCTCAACGACACCAAATTTCGGATAGGGAATATTCAAATCACGAAGCAGCGTGGAGAACTGACCACGATCTTCCGCCAGATCCAATGACTCGAAACTGGTACCGATTATTTTGATTCCGTATTTATTTAATTTCTCCGCGAGCTTCAAAGCCGTCTGTCCGCCCAGTTGCACAATCACACCTTCCGGCTTCTCGTGTTCAATGATCTCGTAGATATGCTCCCAAAAAACCGGTTCGAAATACAGCTTGTCGGCGATATCAAAATCGGTTGAGACCGTTTCAGGATTACAATTGATCATGATTGTTTCGTAGCCCGCTTCTTTCGCGGCCAGCACACCGTGCACGCAACTGTAATCGAATTCTATGCCTTGCCCGATCCGGTTTGGACCGGAACCGAGGATCACAATCTTCTTTTTATTGGATGAGACACTTTCATTCTCCTCGTCAAATGTTGAATAAAAATAAGGCGTCTTCGCTTCGAACTCAGCTGCACAGGTATCCACCAACTTCCAAACCCTGCGAATGCCCAATTCCCCGCGTTTCTTAAACACCTGGCTTTCGAGGCAACGTAACAAATGCGCAACCTGTCTGTCAGCATATCCTTTCTTCTTTGCCTCCATGAGCAATGCGTTCGGAATTGTCTCAACGGTATATTTTTCTATTTCCTTTTCGAGCTCTATCAGTTCTTCAATCTGGCGAAGGAACCAAGTATCAATCTTCGTAAGTTTCTGAATGGTCTTGAACGGAATTCCCAGTTTAAAAGCATCGTAAATATGAAACAACCGATTCCATCTCGGACGTTCCAGACTGTCAAGGATTTCTTCCTGGTCACGGATTTCACGACCATCGGCACCCAAACCGTTTCGTTTGATCTCGAGTGACTGACAGGCTTTTTGCAATGCCTCCTGGAAACAACGGCCAATACCCATTGCTTCGCCAACAGATTTCATCTGCAAACCAAGGTGACGGTCAGTCCCCTTGAACTTGTCAAAATTCCAGCGCGGCACTTTTACGATTACATAATCGAGAGTCGGTTCAAAAAACGCAGATGTACTTTTGGTAATCTGGTTTTTTAATTCATCAAGATGATAACCGATCGCAAGCTTAGCTGCTATTTTCGCGATGGGATATCCGGTAGCTTTTGAAGCCAGCGCTGAGGATCGCGATACCCGCGGATTGATTTCGATGACGATAATTTCTTCTTCGTTTTCCGGGTTCACCGAAAACTGGATATTACAACCACCGGCAAAATTTCCGATTCCATTCATGCAACGTATCGCGAGATCGCGCATTTTCTGGTAGGTAACATCCGAAAGTGTCATGGCCGGTGCTACCGTGATGGAATCCCCTGTATGAATACCCATCGGATCAAAATTCTCGATGGAACAAATAATAATCACATTCCCCGCGGCATCCCGCAGCAATTCCAATTCGAATTCTTTCCAGCCGGAGATCGATTGTTCGATCAATACTTCATGAACAGGAGAAGCATGCAGACCGCGATTCAGAAAACTGTCAAACTCCTCTTTCG
>DAORHY010000431.1:0-2458 GCA_035438225.1 Bacteroidia bacterium | reverse complement strand
GTTGCAGGTTGTCAGGGCACCGTTACAGGTATAGGTAATTTCCTGTCCTGTTCCCGCAACTGCATTCAGCGTGAAGAATTGTGAAAAATTGTTGCACGTGGAAGAACTCAGCGTAAGTGAAGCTGTGGTAGGTGCCGGGATACCGGCACAGTCACGATACAGTGTATACGTAACAAGATACTGGCCGTTGCCAATATATTCATACGTCAGATCAGCTCCTGCCATGTGACTAGCGAAAGAATTTCTCGCACTGAACAACAAGGCAACAAGAAGCAACAGAGCTAATTTTGATCGCAGGACCCTGTCAATGCAAGTTGTGTAGATTGTTTTCATCATCGTTGTTATTGGGTTGGTTTGTTTAGCTTAATTGAATATTCTGTAAAAATAGGGTTTGAACAAGGAATTGACTCAAATTCTTATGTAAAGCACCCTCCACTATTGGTGAGTGTAGTATAATCCCCTGCGAAAATAAAATTGGTAATTGAATTCGGCAATTTTGGAATCCATTTGACTACACAATAATACCCATTAAATCCATTCCAGACAAGGCTTAGGGGAATTTTAACTACTTGTCGGCCAGCTTTTCTCGAGGCTCAAAGCCACAGGTGGTGCGGAAAAGAGCACTTTTGTCCCAGCCCAGGTCTTTTTAAAAAGTTCTGAAAACCGGTAATGGTCAAGGGATTCTTCAGAATCCCAGATACTATACGTCATGAAAATATTGTTGGGATGACTGGCATGCCACAATTCAAGATGGAGACAACCGGGAAAAGCTCTGATCCGGTCGCACACGTCATTAAAAATCTCTAAAAATTCACCTATTTTTAAAGGATCAAATGTCATTTGAACGATTCTAACTATCATAAAATTCAATTCTTATGGGATCCATAATTTTCAAACCCAGGAGGTGGGCCGCAGAATCGTGATTGATGGCAATTTCAAGGAATCCTTCGCGGTTAAACAAAGCGACAATTTCACCGATTTCCGCTTCGTGGTAATGACGGCTGATTTTTTTTATGTCATAAACGGATTTTCGGAGGAAAATGGTAAAGCCTCTTGATTTTCTCTCCTGTTCAAATTTTGTTAAACTGACATTCACAATCACATTCCCGAATGAATCAATGTATAAAATTGTTCCCCGGATACTGTCACTGTCAACAGTTGGCTGCGCAAGGTAACTCTGGTGAATAGTGGTTTGTTTTTCTCCGAGGACTGAGGGCGATGTTCCATTGACAAGCGCTACCAGTGTTTCCATGATCTTTTTTGAATAGTCAGCCTGTGTATTTTCCGGGTCCACAGATAAACGAAAAATTTCCATGGGACTTTCTCCGAGAAGCAGTGAGAAAATACCGCTGTCCTGCCCGACAAAAATGTGTTCCTGTGAATTCACAATCAGTACATCTGCCTGCCTTTTTTTTGTGTTCGGATCGGAACCGGTGAGTCCGATGAAATGTACTGTGCCGGCCGGAAACCGCGGGAATGCACTTCGCAGTATGAAGGACGCCTGTAAAATGTTAAAGTGCTCAATATCGTGTGTAATGTCTATGCACCGGACCTCAGGGTACAGGCAAATCAATTCGCCTTTGAAAGCTGCGACATAATGATCCCTCAATCCCCAATCAGTTGTCAGTGTCAGTAATCCCATTGTGTTGTGCCCTCAAACGCGCTGTGTTGATAACTTGTAATTTCAGCGAAGTCAAAAGTAACGAGTTTTAGGTAGTATTGAAACGTAATAACCGGAGTCTATTCACAAACAAATGTTATTAGCCCGGACGCGACTGATTTTTGTATAACCTTAAATCCTACTACATTGAGTGAAGTAATTATTCCGATCGATACCTTTAATCCCGTTGAATTTTTCGGGGTTAACGACAGTAACCTCGAAGTCATCCGGAGAAATTTTCCCGAACTGAAGCTGGTTGCACGTGGCAATGAAATTAAAGTTATCGGCGATGAAAAAAACATTCATCTCTTCAGTGAGAAAATTAACCGTTTGATTCAACACTACCAAAAGTTCGGTAGCCTTACTCCGGATAATGTCGAACATTTTCTTGCTGACAAAGGCAATAAGGACGGAGTGCCCCAACAACCACCCACGGACGTCCTGGTGTTTGGACAAAACGGGATCATGGTACGTGCCCGGACGGCGAACCAGAAGAAAATGGTTGAAAGTTCCGAAAAGAACGATGTTGTCTTCGCCATCGGGCCAGCAGGAACCGGTAAAACCTATACAGCGGTTGCACTTGCAGTCAGGGCACTCAAGAACCGTGAAATCAAACGCATCATTCTTACGCGTCCGGCTGTGGAAGCGGGTGAAAACCTCGGCTTTTTACCCGGCGACCTGAAAGAAAAAATTGACCCCTATCTGCGGCCGCTGTACGATGCCCTCTACGATATGATACAGGGAGAAAAAGTCAAAAATTATGTTGAGAATGGAATTATCGAGGTTGCACCGCTTGCT
>DAORHY010000430.1:0-2464 GCA_035438225.1 Bacteroidia bacterium | reverse complement strand
CGGTAAGTGCCTGGTCCAAGACCGGTGACATTCCCTGTGGTTGCGCCGTTAGACCAGGAATGCGTGTACGGAGGAGTTCCCCCACTGACATTTGTACTGATCGTTCCATTTGAATTTCCGTTACAGCTCACGTTTGTAAATCCAGAAACGGAGGCAATCAGTGCAACCGGTTCTGTGATTTGAATTGTGTCCGTACTTGTACATCCGTTGAGGTCAGTAACCGTGACCGTATACGTGTTTGCACTCAGTCCTGTCGCTGTGATCGATGTTTGTCCGCCCGGATTCCATGCATATGAATAAGGCGTTAATCCTCCGGAACCGGCTGCTGTTGCAGTTCCATCTGCCCCGCCATTACAGCTCACATTGGTTGAAGAAGCAAGAGCAGCAGTGACAACAGTAGGAGGGGCTGTCAACGATGTTGAATTTGTTTGTGTACATCCGTCAGCATCGGAAACTGTTACCGTGTATGTTCCAACACCCAGTCCGGTGGCCGTTTGTGTGGTCTGTCCAGAAGGATTCCAGTTATAGGTATACGGTGCAGTGCCCCCTGTTGCATTTGCAGTGATGGCCCCGTCGCTTCCCCCGTTACAATGAAGGTTATAACCATTGTATCCCGGCGATGTCACATTTACATTGATTTGTGGAACCGTGATCGAATAAGAAAAAGTTTGCGATCCGTTTGTCGGACAGGCATTGTCACGAACAGTTACAATAAATGTATACGGTTGTGACCGCGCATCTGCGGCAGTTGGTGTCCAGGTAAATGTACCGACAGGATTTAAAGCGCCAACTGTTGTGAAGGTAGCCCCCGGTATCACGCCATTCCAGTACATCAGCACTGTATCCGTCGGATTGGGGTCCGTTGAAGTCACAGTAAAAGTAATTGGACTACCTGCACAACCAACCATTGAAAAATTATTTGTTCCGTTAATCCCGGAAGCTACAGGCAGGAGATTCGGATTACATACTTTGGTTAAAAATTGCATGTCACGAATGACACTTCCAATCAGCACGCCATTTCTAAATTCCTGAACAAGAATTGCGGTTACACCGATCTCCCCATTTGCCGTTGCAAACATATTGATATCACCTGTTACAGCATTCAAACTGACAGCCGGACTGGAAGTCAGAGGCGCAGATGCGGAATACCCGGGGCCAAAAGTTACATTTCCGATGGTGTTGGTTCCGGCATCGTATTTCTTCGGGGTGATAAAAGAATACGCCAATGAATCACCATTAATATCTACTACTCCGTGATTGTATGTAAAACTTTGGTTTATACAAACAAACGCAACCGGGATATTGGTGAACTGAGGAGAACTGTTATTTTGGAAAGCGAGGTTATTCAATCTCGCTTCAACGTACATGTTATCATCACAAGGATTGACAAGCGTGGTAATCGCACAATTCCTGCAGCACAGGTAAAAACTCATCACCCAATCGCTACACTGCGAAGGGAGGGTGATATTGTTCCTGTACCGGTACTGTTGATAGCCGGCGTAGGGTGATGATGCATTTGTACATTTTGTTTGAACAGATCCGCAAGGGAAAGTAATTTCCTGACCTGTTCCTGCCACTAAATTCAGTGTGTAATTCTGGTTTTTATTGCACGATACAGACTTGGCATTCAGTGTTATTGTTCCGGGGGCAGCAACACCTGCACAGTCCCGGTAAAAAGACACCGTTACCGTATATGTATTTCCACTCACCCAGGTATAGGTCAAATCAGCTCCCGCCGAATGTGTAGCAGTGGCCTTTTGAGTTGAAAATATCATTAAAATAATAGGCAAAAGGAAAATCCAGCCTGTGATTGTTTGGTAAACTGAATTTCTTTCTGATTGTGTTTCGTATCGTAGTTTCATCAGCGATGTATTATTATTCCGAACTTCGCTCTTTGAGTTTTGTACTTCAAATGCAAACAGTTCAATGTCGCAAGTTCGTGTTTCACAGTACAGGTATTCACTCTGAAGCTGTACTCCTTATGAACATTTTTATTAACAAAAACTATCTGTTCACAATGCAATAGATCTCGTTCTCACATGAGAAAAATGAAACTGTTAAGCCCTGTAGAGTTGCTTTAAAAATGAAGAAATAATACTTCCGGTATTCGTATTGAGCGGAGGATTATGTGCTCCGTGAAAAAAGTAAAAAGGCCGCTTAATATTAATTTTTTATTTCAGGATCAAACGTAAGAATAGCTACTGAATACAACAGACCACTTTACATCAAAAAGTTAAAAAAATCAGAACTCATGCAAACATAGTTTGATTTTTTGTTTGCTTCCATCCATCCAATCCGTTAGTGCTGCAAAGTCTGTTTTACTTTGTCAACAACAGTAGCAAATAAAAACCGGGAAGCAGTTCTCCCTGCTCCCCGGCTTACTGTTTCTTAATTGCTAATGCCTCATTCTATTTCTTATCCATCTTCGTCACCTTGAACTCGGTTCGCCGGTTCGCCTGGTGCT
>DAORHY010000429.1:0-2484 GCA_035438225.1 Bacteroidia bacterium | reverse complement strand
AAAGGCCAACCAGATCATGGTCAGAAAAAATATGCCCCAGTTGTCTGCAGAAAAAGCAGTGGCGAGTGAATGGAGCCATTGTTTGTAAAAGATTTTTGGGAGCGGTTCAATTTTGTCAACCACCCGGAGAGAGGCAATTTTCAGATTTACTGCCACGTCCTCGTCGTCCGGATTGAGTTTCTTTGCCCGTTCGTAGGATAAAATGGCTTTTGCAATACTGTCGGTTTTATAATATGCGTTTCCAAGATTATAGTAAACCTCTGAAGAAACCTTGCCTGACTTGAGCAAACCGGAATACAACTGAACAGCTGTAATGTAATCCCCCTTCTGATAGGCAATATTCCCCTGGTGAAATAAATCCGATGCATTGTCTGCTGCCGACAAGCTGGAAAAGGTGCTGGTCATCCCTGCAAGCAGGAGTGTAAAGAAAAGCCGGAAGAAGTTTTTCCTTTTCATATTAACTGCGGATAGCCTGTTCCAATTTTGAAATAATGTTGATTCCTTTCTGGTAGATGACTTCATTGCTCTCACCGGTACTGCCTGCAAAGCGGGCAAATTCACAGCTGTCAATGGTTTCATTGAATTGCAAGATCAACTCCTCCGGTACTTTTCGTTCAGCCAGCGCCTGTGCAGCGGATTCTTTTGACAACCCTGAAACCGGAATCTGCATCCTGTCACTTACAAATCCCCAAAGGGCTTTGAACATTTCGTCAAGGAATTGTTCTTTCTGATCGCCTGCCAGTAATTTTTTAGCAAGACTAAGTCGTTTCAAAGCCACACGGTTGGCACGCTGACTTTTCAGCAGGGACTGATTGCTGAGCATTGTTTGATTCCGCCTGCGGATAAACAGCACAAGAGCAATTAAAAATGCAGGGGCAACAGCAGCAGAATAAAATAACGTTGTGCCAAAGAAGGGGGAGGGGTCCCGGATAAATGTCGGTTCGTGGGTCTGGATGAAACGGATATCCTTTCCCAGCATTTTCAGATCTGATTTTTCTGTACCGCTGATGACACCGGAGCTTGCATTTTCATCGCCTTTTGTGACTTTTAACATCAGGTCCGCACCACCAACTTCCTGATATTGTTTTTTATCGAGATCGAAGTAGGAAAAGGATGCAACCGGAATTTTAAAATCACCAGGGTTGCGGGGGATGATCAGGAATTCAAATGTTTTTGACCCGGAAACACCCGCAGTGGTGGCTGAAATAGTAGAAGATTCTTTTGGATCATACGATTCAAAATCAGGAGGAAATTCAATGGTCGGAGCTTCGATGAGTTTGATATTTCCTTTTCCGGATACTTTTACTTTCAAAGTAACCGGTTCGTGGGCTTTGGTTTCAGATTTATCGAGCGAAACTTCGTAATTCAGTTTGCCTACCGCACCGTTAAATGATGCCGGTGCTCCGCCAGGCAATTCTTTTACCGAAATTCGGATGGGATCACTTTTTAACTGGACTTTGACGTCCTGCAAGCTGTTATTAAAGAAAGGGTTATTAAAAAAGGGATCGTTGAAGAACTGATCAAATGGATCATTACTGTGTGTCTGTCGTTTTACCTGCACTCTGGCGATTACCTCGCCTTCCATCGGATCCAATTGCAAATTTCCGGTACGTTGAGGAAAAACGACCAGCTTTTTAACATCGGCCACTTTGTATGCAACACCGTCAACATTCTCATTGTGAAATTCGAGCTGCTGCGGAAGGGTGATGTCCTGGCTCCAGAAGCCGCTCATTGCGGGAATCTTATCGATACTGTAATTAACAAGGTTGACCTTCGTATATAACTTGTAAGTCACTACGATTCCTTCACCCAGGTAGGGACTGGATTTGTCAACATTGGCTTTTAGAAATACATTTTTTCCTCCGGAAAGAGCGCCATCGGAAGAATTGTTCTGTTTGCCCTGTGCATTTCCTCCGGAAGCCTTTCCGGAACCTTTGGAAACAGTGATGGTGACGGTATTGCTCAGCATCTTATTGTTTCCTGCAGTAATCTCGGCGCTTCCAATTTTAAATGTACCTTCTTTTATTGCCTGCAAAACATAGGTGATGGAAAGTGTCTGGGAAAAACTTCCGTTCACAATCTGGACCTGGCTTGACTGGCTTGGGCCTGCAAGTACGTTGAAATCTGAGAACGAAGGAGGGCGAAAGCCGCTTCCATTTCCCGATAGAGAAAAAGTAACCTGGAATTGTTCCCCGACACCGACTGCATTTGAAGAAACAGTGGCTGAAAATTTTTCTGCTTCGCCAAAAGCACGAAAGCTGACAGCGGAGACAATAAGCAATACAAGCCATCCTGCCCGTAATCGGCGGAATTTCATGAACATATTTTGCATGATGATGGTATGTAGCGGATTCAATGTCATTCTTTACTACCGGTTTCCATGGTTTTATTTTTTTGTTTTCCCAAATCAACCCATTCCTGACGGGTTAACGCATACTGGCTGCAAAGGTACCCATGTTCTTCGAATTCCTTTTCAAATTTCAT
>DAORHY010000428.1:0-2484 GCA_035438225.1 Bacteroidia bacterium | reverse complement strand
GTTCATGTCAAAAAGTTGTCCATTGAAATAAAAAGGGCCTTCCGGCGACATCATGTTTTGGGTTGTTATTGAAATATTCCGGGTGTCGTTAGCTGAGGACTCATCCAATGGAATTACAGGAGCCAGAGTATTCGGAATTGTAGTGACAGGATTTGCAGTCGGTTGTATTACATTCAACTGAAGAATATTGAAATCAATTCCATTGATCGGACTGTACATTGCTGTATTCATGAACGGTGAAGGTGTACCGCCCTGCACTCCGGTAGCAAACTCAGACGCGTAGCTCATCAGATAGAATTGCTGGCCTGTCATCCCGGCTACATTCAGAAGAACCTCAGCACGTTCTCCGGGAGACAAACTAATCCGGGTGACCGGAACAGGAGCATTCAATAACCCACCGTCATTTCCAATAACCTGAAAGGACATATTCGCAGTGAAACCAAAATTAAAATTCCTTTGCTGGGAAGCATTCAGTAAACGAAGCCGAACCACCTGGGCCGGAATATCCAGCATCGGATCCTGTGTCCCATTCACAAAAATAAGACTGTCATGCATTCCCCGCCAAAGTATCTGATTGGCTGAATCCAACTGCTGAGATTGCACAATGATTGGAAAATCATCGATTCCATAACTGCGTGGGAGGTTGAGTGCAGCTTCCACCGTGTCCCGTAGAATGATCATTCCAGCCGCCCCGCGCATCGCCTGTTGTCCTGTCTTCATGTGCAGGTGAGGATGGTACCAGTAAGTTGCTGCATTATTCTTGACGGTGAATTGTGGAGACCAGGTGGTTCCGGCAAGAAAAAATGTATGCGGACCCCCATCTGCCATAGCCGGCACATGCAAACCATGCCAATGAACAGTTGTGGTATCGTCCAGTGCATTCTGCACATTCAGGGTAACAGCTTCACCATTATTCATAATCAGCGTCGGTCCCAGGTAGGAATACTGATTGAAAGCATTCGTAAGTGTTTTTGTCCCCGGAAGAAACTGAACGCTGTCAGGGTGAATATTCAAATTGTAGACGGGACCTGCGAGGGTATCCGGAATCGGAATTGCATTTTGAGAATACACCGACAGTCCGGCAAACAACATGATTAATAAGATGCCTTTTTTCATTGGGAATTTATTGTGTTCGAATTCACTGTGTAAGCGGATGTGAATATAAATATTGTTTGAGTACTATTTTCCGGGTAATTCACCGGGGAAAGCTTCTTCATTTAGCAGACAAATTCGCCTAAAAAACAGAAATTATCAGATGTAATGAGACACTGCAGAAAACCCGGGGTAATTGTACAGCACTCAGATGAACCCCTTGATGCTAATGAGAAATCGTGAAGGAAACGGGTTTAACTTACTCTCCTCCTGAATTCCCCACAAACGATTCCAACGGCAATAGAAACGTTCAATGAATCGGGGCCGTTGGATGAAGTATAAAAAGAAGGAATGGTGAGCCCGAGATTAATGAACGGCAGCAAATCACGTTGAATACCATTGGATTCATTACCAAAAAGAATAAACCCCTGTTGTTTCAATTCTGATTTGAAAATATTTTCACCTCCGAGTACAGTTCCGTAGACCGGAAGTTTTAATTCATTTCTATTGCGCTCAAAAAGATCAGCCAAATCGCCGTAAAAAACGCTGACACGAAATATGGATCCCATGGACGCTTGTACAACTTTTGGGTTGTAACACTCCACAGTATTTTCGCCACAGAGGATATTCTTGATTCCAAACCAATCAGCAATTCTCAAAATTGTTCCCAGGTTTCCGGGATCCTGAATATCATCGAGCACCAGACTTAAGCAGTTTGCAAGGTTGGAGAATTCCAGTTTTTGTTCGGGAACAGCTGCCACTGCGAGGACAGATTGTGCAGTTGTGAGTGCGCTGATCTTTTGCAAATCTTCCTCATTCACTTTGAGCATATCGCCGGAGATCCGTCCTGAAGGCAAGCGTGAAAGTGGCAAACTACACCGATCGGTATAATAGAATGAATGAATTTCCAGGTCTGAATCAAGGAGGTCGCTGACAACTTTTTCACCTTCGGCTATAAAAAGACCTTCCGAACGCCTGTATTTTTTCTGGTGAAGGGAAGTAATGAACTTGATTTGGCTTTTTGAAATCATCCGGATAAAGATCAGACTTTCTGAAAATCAAAAACAGTTATTTCCGGCAAGATACCAACACGGCCAGGATAACCTAAAAAACCAAGTCCACGGTTGACGTAAAGATACTGGTTTCCTTCCTGATAAAGATCTGCCCATTTATTGTATACATATTGAACGGGGCTCCAGCGGAATCCGGGGATTTCTACTCCAAACTGAAAACCATGGGTGTGCCCGGAAAGTGTCAGATCCACATGTTTGAACTTTGAAGTGATTTCAGCATCCCAATGTGAAGGGTCATGCGAGAGGAGAATAGTAAAAGGCGTCTGTTCCATGCCTGCCACGGCAGCATCCATATCCCCGTATTTATGGAAATTCATCC
>DAORHY010000427.1:0-2518 GCA_035438225.1 Bacteroidia bacterium | reverse complement strand
TCGGGGTGTAGCGTAGCCTGGTAGCGCGCCAGCATGGGGTGCTGGAGGCCGTGGGTTCGAATCCCGCCACCCCGACAATAGGAAATCGAAAAGGTTTGAGAATTGGTGTAATGGTTTGTTTCGTTCGCTGTCAGGGCTAATTACCAAACGATTTACATCAAGCCTCAAACCTTTACTGTTTCTGAATAGAATTTGTTCTAACAAAAAATTACATTGAAATATGCTGCTTAGCCTTTTTACAGTGGATGGAATGATCGGACTGGTCACCCTCATTTTGTTGGAGATTGTCCTCGGAATTGACAACATCATTTTCATTGCTATTCTGTGCAGCTATCTTCCCAAAAAGGATCAGCAAAGAGCCCGTACCATTGGTTTGATGCTGGCCATGATTTTCCGTGTCCTTTTATTGCTTGGTATATCGCGGTTGGTTCACCTTGTGGATCCATTGTTTTTCATAGGTAGTTTCGGTGCCAGTGGGCGCGACTTGATATTATTCAGTGGAGGTGTATTCCTGATTTACAAAACAGTGATTGAAATATATCAAAAACTGAAAGGAACTGAACACGGCCCAAATGCACAAAAAGAACGAAAGCTAACCGTCTCTCAGGCAATTCTCCAGATTACAATCATCGATATCGTCTTTTCATTCGACAGCATCCTTACTGCGGTTGGACTGAGCCGTGACATCGTTGTAATGATCACTGCCGTTATCATTTCGATGATTGTGATGCTGTTGTTTGCTCCTTATGTGAGCAATTTCATCAACAAATTTCCTACACTCAAAATTCTGGCACTTGCTTTCCTGGTCTGTATCGGTGTTTTACTTGTCCTCGAAGGGTTGCATGTCCATGTGGAAAAGAGTTATGTTTACTTTGGTATGGCCTTCTCTCTGATCGTCGAGCTTTTAAATATCAGGATGCGGAGAATAAATCATCAGAAGCTTTGATTGTGGATTTCAGATTGCTGAATGTTGATTGATTCGGATACATTCTTCGGTGTCCGATATCCTGCAAAAGATATCCTGAAATTGGTGTGAGAGCAGTATTACTTCATTGTATCTGATTCCAGTGTCATTTTCTCTGCAACCCGGAATCTGAAATCATCTTTTTACAAGAGTAAATCTGCATTTTCGTAATTTCTTCATTGTTCTGGTAAGTTTGCAATTTTTAGCCCTATTATAATTTGCAGAGTACAGGAATAATATTAGATTTGTGCTAACCCTTAACCCATGTGTGCATGATCAAAGGAAAGCCATCTTACCCATTTGATACTGTTGCCCTGGCGATTGCATTTTCTCCAAGACTGGAACAGCTGATAGCGGAAACCAAGCGCCTGACAGGTATTTTTCATGCCAGAGCGATCTTCATCCATGCCGGCAAGAAAACTTCCGATAAACAAAGGCAGTTGACCACCCTTCTTTCCAATTACGGTTTTAATGATACCAATTCTAAAATTGTATGGGAGCTGGGCAATCCGGTGGATGCAATCCTTGCTGTCTGTAAACGTGAGGTTGTTGACCTTTTGATAATTGGTGCCCTGGAAAAGGAAAATGTGCTCAAGTATTACATGGGTTCAATTTCCAGGGAAATCAGCCGCAAAGCCAAGTGTTGCGTGCTGATGCTCACACGCCCTTCGGTTCAGCCGCGTCCATTCCGGAAAATTATTGCGAATGGGCATGAACATGCCAAGACATTGAATACCCTGAATACAGCCCTTTATTTTGCCAAACAGGATGATGCTTCGGAAATCACCGTAGTTGATGAGGTTGATATCCCTGCTCTGTCAATGAGCATGGCAGAAGACAGTACAGAACCGGAAGGAAATCAGATTAGAAATGAATTTATCTCAGATGAGCATTCCCGCATGACCGGACTGCTGAATCAGATTTCTCCCGGTTCGATCAACATTCATCATAAAATTATCAGCGGCAGGAGTGGACATACCATATCCAAGTTTGCTGCTCAACAGGCTGCTGATTTGCTCGTAGTGAATTCACCGGATCATTCCCTCAGTATCTTTGACCGTATTTTCACCCATGACCTCGAATACATGCTGGCAGATATGCCCTGCAATATGTTGATTGTGCACACCCGGAACGTTGAGTAGCTATGGCGGACCTTTCACACCACGATGTTGTGGTGCTTTTTCTTTCGATTGGCATAATGCTTCTTGCTTCACGTCTCCTTGCAGAGTTAGGCCGGCGCTATGGTCTTCCTGTCGTTATGGGAGAAATGATAGTCGGTATTCTACTTGGCCCGACTGTTTTCGGAACAATTTCTCCTGACTGGTACAGCAATTTGTTTCCTTCCCAGGGTGCTGTATTTGTTTCCCTGCAAGCCATCGTTAAACTCAGCGTAGTGCTGCTTTTATTCGTTGCGGGTATGGAAGTACAACTCCCTGTGATGCTCCGCCAGGGGCGACTTGCTGTATCTACCAGCCTGACCAGCATGATCGTTCCCTTCAGTCTTGGATTCTGGATCTCCTGGCACTGGCCTGAACTGTTCCTGCGTGATCCTCA